>JAFZJT010000064.1 GCA_017553815.1 Clostridia bacterium | reverse complement strand
GGCATACTTAATCAACCGTTGACGAAAGTGCGCTTCTGTGGTATTCTTCATTCGAGGGAACCTCCTTTTAATGTGGAAGTTGTGTTGCAATTTAACTATACCACATGGGTTCCCTTTTTTGTAGACTTTGTGTTACCTATGCATTGCACCAGAACATTTAACAGTTATGTTGAGTTTATTATTTACCCAATGAATAGATTAGACGCTGCTTTGGGAGAATAACAATTATCATATATCGCAGGAAAGGAAAGCGTGTGAAGAAAATAGTGCAACAATATCATAGAAAAATTATGAAGCTTATCGGATTCATTCTTGCTCTGATGATCGCCTGCCTGAATTTCACCGATGAAATGATCGCTGCCCGTGCTCTTGAGGGGGCTGTTTTCACACACAGCAGCGCTTTTGACGAGGAAACGCTCCTATCAGTCAATGCCTCCTCGCATGCAGGCGCACAGCTGTTTGGCAGTATGAGCGTTTCCTCCTCAGACGACGAAACGCTTGAGGACTCGAGCATAGCAGTCCGCCTCTTTGATCTAATTGATGCTACCAAGATAAGGGTCTATAACGGTGAAAGGAAGCTTCTCTCGCCGCTCGGAAATGCAATCGGGATCTCAATACATGTGGACGGCGTGGTAGTTGTCGGCTTTGGTGAAGTTACGATAAACAGTGGAGAAAGTGTCTGCCCTGCTAAAACTTGCGGACTCCAAGCGGGCGACATAATAAAAAAGCTTGACGGCAGAGACGTTTGCACTGCAAACGAGCTTCAGCTTGCCCTTAATTCATCTGTCGGCAAGGTGGATATGAGCGTTGATAGAAACGGAAGACTTCTCACCGTTACGGCAGAGCCCGTTTTGGACGCCGAGGGCGGGCTGCGGCTTGGTGCATGGGTTCGTGACAGCACTATCGGAATCGGCACGCTTTCTTTCACGGATGAAGAAACGGGTGCTGTTGCCGCGCTCGGTCATGCCGTGCTGGATGCTGATACGCAGACCCTGCTCCCAGTTCTTGACGGCAGCATATCGTATGCCGATATACTCGGAGTAGTCAAAGGCAAATCGGGCGTGCCCGGCGAGCTTAAAGGCACTTTTTCTTCAAAAAGCGATATTCTCGGAACCGTTGAGAGGAACTGCGTTTTCGGGATCTTCGGAAGGCTGAACCAAACGGCGGATACAGGTTTGATCCTTGAAGGAGTTCAAGCCGTTCCCATCGCTTTTCCCGATGAAGTCCATACGGGCGAAGCATGTATCTATTCGCAGCTCGATTCCGGTGAGCCGCAGTGCTATTCCTGCAGAATAATAAGAACTGTTCACCAGAACAGACCTGATCAGAAGGGGCTTGTTATCGAGATCACCGATGCGCGGCTTCTTGATACTGCGGGAGGAATAGTGCAGGGCATGAGCGGCAGTCCGATAATTCAGGATGGAAGGCTCGTTGGCGTGGTGACGCATGTTTTTGTGAACGATCCTACAAAGGGCTACGGCGCTTACGCGTTTTGGATATCAGAGGCAATGAGCGATGAATGATGTCTTGATATAACTCCTAATAACGTGACGATGTAATACTAAGTTCTGATTAAAAGCGGCTTAAATCGCCGATGAGTTTTTCGTCCTGTCGAAGTCGAACGGAGCGAGGCGATATGGAGTATCGTTGAGCGAAGAGAGAAAAAGACAGGGCGGAAAACAACCGACAAGAAGTCCGATTTTAGTCAGAGTTTAGTATAAGTAAAAGCCCCGAGCAGTCGGGGCTTTGTCGATATAATGCGTTAAACCAGTTATTCCGTTCTCAGCGCGGTCACGGGATCCTTCCTCGCGGCGACACCCGCGGGGATGAGGCCTGAGATGAGCGTAAGAAGCATGCTTATGCCAACGAGCACTGCGGCAGCCTTCAGAGGAAGCACAGCACGGAGGGTTTCGATGCCGGTCAGCTTTTGAATGATCATATTCAGCGGGATGCACAGAAGCACCGTTACGCCGATACCGAGAAGACCCGCGAAGAAGCCTACTATCAAAGTTTCTGCATTGAAAACACTCTTTACGTTTCGCTTTGACGCGCCGATGGAGCGAAGTATGCCTATTTCCTTCGTGCGCTCAAGCACCGAGATATAGGTGATGATGCCTATCATTATCGACGAAACGACCAGCGATATCGCAACGAAAGCGATGAGACCGTATGAGACCGCGTCTATCATCGTTGTGACGCCGCTCATAAGCAGCGCGACGTAATCGGTGTATTCTATCGCATCATCTGGATCGGAGACGGACTCGTTGTAAGCCTTTATCGCGTCCGTTACAGCTTCCTTATCGTCGAAGGACGAAGTATAGATACTGATAGTCGCCGGCTCGCTCTTATCGATAAGGCCGAATTCCTTTAGTCTTTCAGACAGAGTTGAACCGGAGACCTTGGCGGGCATGAATTTATCGTGGTAGAGCGCGAGCTTATCGACGCTCTCCCCCGCCATCCTATCATCGAACAGCGCGGCAACGGCCTTATAGCCGCTGACGCCGAACAGGTCGCCCGGCTCGGAGAGGTCGCGAACGAGCTGAGCTATCTGCAGCTCGGCGTTCTCTTCATATTTGGATGAAACGATATTCTTTATCTGCTCAACCATCAACGCTTTAAGCTCTTCATCCGAATAATCAGCTAAATACTCGCGCATTTCGTCCTTGGAAAAGCCGAAGGACGAAGCCGCAAGCTCAATCTGCGCTTCGCGGTCGGGATAAATGGAAAGATACCCGTCCACCATTGAATCAAGCTCTGCTTCATCCGGGAGCGCGAGGATCGATGTATAGAGCTCCACCTTCTTTGCGTCATTCAAGCTTGCAAAGTATTCAAGCGCAAGCTGCGCTTTCTCGCTCCGGGTCGGTTCGTCCTCATCCGACAGAACGAACGGAAGCCCCGTTATAAGGTCAAGATTCTCATTCTCGCCTTTCTGCTGTTCTGCGATCAGCTCGGAGCCCGAGGCTCTTTCAATTAGCAGATCGGTCAAAAGCCTCGTATAGCCGAATGCACCGCTGGCCTCCATCGCACTCGAGGATCCCGGCTTGAGTATGCCGACGATTTTAAGGTCAACGCCGTTTTTGATGATCAGTTCCATAGCCTTTTCGTCGTCTCCGACGTATTCCCAAGGGGCTTGAGCGTCATCGGTTCTTCTGTACTTTTCAAAATTGAGGATAAGCTTGAGCTGCCTGCCGATTATCTCGGAGAATTCGGCGCTGCGTTCGGGTTCTTCAAGCTCCTCGCCTTTGAAAACGGAAGAGAGTATGCTTTGAAGCTCCTCATCCTCGATATACCCGAGGGCATAGAAGGCATTGTCGCTCACTTCGCCGCGCTCGTCGAGAAGCAAAACTATATCCCCCGCCTCCTCGGGCCAGTTTCCAGCAAGAAGCGTGTACTGCTCCTTCACCATCGGCGCAAGAGGCTCGCCGTCCCGACCAGAAAGAAGCTCGGAAAACAGATTCATCGTGCTCATACGCGACGAAACCATGCTGAACATGCTCGTTGCCGCCGAGTCGTCGCCCTCGCCGCTGAAGAGCGACTGCGAGATATCGGTATTCTTGTATTTGCCGACCTCCGTTTCAAAGTATACGTTTAGCTCGGGTTCATAGCCGTACTGCACCGCCGTAACGAGCTTTGAAAGCTCCGATTCCTTATCGGAAAGCTTGGCGTCGAAACAGGATTTGAAGGCGGAGATGTTGTTCTTTTCATTGGAGCCCGTGAACGCCGCGTTGAACATTCGATAGAGGCGCGGGCTTGAATAGACCCTCGTTTCGCTTCGGCTCTCGCGCTTCTCCTTATCGCCCTGTCGCGCCGTTAGAAGCTTTTTGAGCATATCGTTCGGCTCGCGTTCAAGCACTATCGGATAGGAGGAAAGCGTTTCGCGCTGGGTATCGGAAACGTAGTTATGGATGCCAGTTGAGAGCGAAAGTATCATCGCGATACCGATAATGCCGATGGAGCCCGCAAAAGCCGTAAGGAAGGTTCTTCCCTTCTTCGTTCTGAGATTATTGAGACTCAGCGAAAGCGCCGTTAAAAAGCTCATCGAAACCTTTTTCTTCTTCGTTTTCCGCTTGTTCTCAACACCTTCGGGCGCTTCTGTCTTTTTGATTTCGCCGCTTCGCTCGCTCGATGGGTCGAACGGATCGGTATCCGAGATAATTCTGCCGTCCTTTAGGCGGACGGTGCGTGTTGCGTACTGCTCGGCAAGCTCGCCGTTATGCGTTACCAT
>JAFZJT010000063.1 GCA_017553815.1 Clostridia bacterium | reverse complement strand
GGTATCTATCCTATCGGCGGGGCTTCGCGCGCTTCTCACACGCGCGAAGTGGGGGAGGTATGTATGCTGTTGTGTTTGGGCGGGAAGCGCCCATTTTTATTTTTCGTTCGATCCTCGGCGCGTTGAAGCCGAATGGATATCAGTCGTCCTCCGTGCCGTCCGGCGGCAGCTCCGCTTTGCCGGAGCCCGCCTTTGATGCTCTTCCGACGCGCGCGTTGGAGGTGCCGCGCAGCTTTCTTGCGATGAGCGCTATCGCAAACGCGATAGCGGCGATGACGGCAAGTGTGATAAGTATGCGCGGCGATTCGCCGAGCAGCCATGCGGCGAAGCTTTTGAAGCCGCTGCCGATATCGCTGAGGCTTTCGGAGAAGCGGCGGCCGATTTCGGCACCGAAGCTCTCCTTTTCGACCACGGTTTCGCGCTCCACCTCGCGGATATCCAGCTTGACGGTGCTGTAAGCGATGCTCTCATCATAGGCAAGCTTTTGCGCCTCGTAGGATTCGAGCTGATAGCGAACGTCGGAAAGGCGCTCCTGCAAAACGATTATATTGTCGAGCGATTCCGCCTTTGAAAGCAGCTCGAGCAGCGTGTTGTATTCGGTTTGAAGCGAGGCGATGTGCGCCTCAACGTCAACGTATCTGCCTGTAACGTCGGAGGCGTTTTCGCTGCGTTCGGTGATATGGCATATACCCTCGAGTGAAGTCAGAAATTCATCGAGCCTGTCGGCCGGCACTCTGAGCACCATGTTGGCATAGCGCAGCGAGGAGGAATTATAGCCCCTTCCTTCGATGGAGTTGCTTTCTATATAGCCGCCGAGCGCGAAAAGACGCTCGTTCAGCGCGGAAATGAGCGGGTCGAATTCAAGGGTCTGAACGCTAAGATAGGCATTGCGTATGATCTTTCTTCCGGCAGGCATCTGCGCGGTGCTTTCGCCCTGCTCGTTTTCGGACAAAATCAGCTCGTTAGCGGCGTCGGGAGCGGAAGTGCTGATCCCGTAGTAGGGGGATTTTTCATCAATGGGGGCTCTGAAATAATCGGAACTGCCCGTATTTTTGGGCGAAGCGCAGCCGAATGCAAGCAGCGCTGCGGCGGTGAAAATTGCGAAAAACGCCAAGAAAGCTTTCTTCATAAGGGGGGGCTCCTTAAAACTGTCGTAAAACAGCTTGATAATAATATAACGAGCGGGAGCTTCAAACGGTTGAGACGGAGCGATCCCGAAAACGGTTTTTTATAAAAAAAGGTTGAACAATGTTGTTAGAAGGGGCGCAATGTGCTATAATATAAATGTGTCATAATATGTAAATCTGGGAAAGGCAGGATATTGAATTGAAAATACTCAAGCATCTTGTTATCTGGCGCTTCCATGAGCAGGCCGAGGGTAAATCGCGCGAGGAGAACATGCACCTCGTTGCGGGCAAGCTCCGTGCGCTCGTCGGCGTTGCGCCAACCCTTCTTTCCCTCGAGGTGGGGGAGGATGTGCTCCACAGTGAGCAAAGCGGCGATATGGCGCTCGTTTGCGAGTTCAAAAGCCTTGAGGATATGCACGCCTACCGCGATTTCCCGCCCCATGCCGAGGTCTCGGCTTATATAAAAAAGGTCGCGAGCGAGAGGCGCGTTGCGGATTTCTACATTGAAAAATAAGCCGCGCGGCGAAAGAAATAAGAAGGAGAAGCCATGAGCAATAATTATAATGTAGTTCTGTCCCCCGAGGTCAGGGAGGCGCTCGCAGCGGGCAAGCCTGTCATAGCCCTTGAAAGCACGATAATCTGCCACGGAATGCCGTATCCCGACAACGTCAAAACCGCCCTTGCCTGCAAGCGCATCGCGGAGAGGCACGGCGCAGTTGCGGCGGTTTGCGCGATTATAAAGGGCGTTATGTATGCGGGTCTTACCGACGAGCAGATCGAATATCTCGGCAAGGCCGGAACCGAAGTCAAGAAGGTTTCAAGAAGGGATATTCCCGCCGTTATCGCAAGGGGCGAGGACGGCGCGACCACAGTTGCGGGAACCATGTTCATCGCAAATCGCGCGGGCATCAAGGTTTTCGCCACGGGCGGCATAGGCGGCGTTCATCGCGGCGCGGAGAGCACGATGGATATCTCCGCCGATATGAACGAGCTTGGAAGAACGCCCGTTGCGGTTGTATGCGCGGGGCCGAAGAGCATTCTCGATATCGGAAGAACCCTTGAATACCTCGAGACCCAGGGTGTGCCCGTGGTGGCGTTCCGCACCGATCGCGTTCCCGCTTTCTACACGCCCGACAGCGGCTACCGTGCGCCCTGCCGCGCCGACACCGTCGAGGAGCTTGCGGGCATGGTGGAGGCGATGGACGCGCTCAATATGCAGAGCGGCATGGTTATCGTGAACCCGATACCCGAAAAATACGCGCCGGACGGCGAGAAGATCGAGAAGGCGACCGCGAAGGCCGTCAAGGAGGCCGAAAAGCTCCGTTTGGACGGCAGGGATATAACCCCCTTCCTTCTAAAGCGCATCTCGGAGCTTACCGACGGCGAGAGCCTTGAAGCGAATATCGCGCTGGTCTACAACAACGTCCGCCTTGCGGCGCTGATCGCGGCGAAAACGGCGGAAAACGCCAAATAATGGTTGAAACGCGAATAAAGAATCGGAGCAAGGATGGAGAACAGAGAAAGAAAAATGAAGAAGAACTTTAAAAACGGCGGAAGCCGTCTGCGCGTTTTCGCGCTTATCGCGGCGCTTTTGCTGCTCGCCTTTTCGCTCGCATGCAGCGAGGAGGAGCTGATAAACACGCTTGTTGACGTGGACACTCCCACCCCGGCGGTCATCCCGACCCCGGTGCCGACGGCGACGCCCGTGCCGACCGATACTCCCGAGCCCGCCGAAACGCCGGAGCTCTCCGAGGAGCCGAGTGAGGAGCCGACAGAGGAGCCCACCGAGGTGCCCGCAACGGATCTTCCCGTTTTGACCCCGACTCCGGAGCCGCAGGCGACCGCAACGCCCGCACCCTCTTCCGCCACCGCGTCGATGATGTTCGTTGGCGATCTCATGTGCCTTTCGATGCAGCAGCGCGGCGCCATGAGTCAGGCAAGTCAGGCAGCAGAGGGGCTTGAATATGATTTCAGACCTTCGTTTGAGTATGTTCGCTACATATTAAATAGGGCGGACTGCGCCGTGGGCAATCTTAAAACCGTGCTATCGCCCTCTTCGCCGTACTCCACCCAGCTCTATCAGTTCGAGAACGGCATGCCGAACCTCAACGGTCCCCAGCTCTATCTGATGGGCGTTAAGTACGCGGGCTTCGATGCGCTCGTTATGGCAAACAACCACTGCCTTGACGCGGGCGTTACCGGCGTTGAGGAAACGCTTACCGCCGTTGAAAACTACGGCTTTGCGCACACAGGTCTCTTCCGCTCGGCGAGCGAGAAGCGCTACGTCATGCTCAGCGTCAAGGGCATCAAGGTCGCTCTGCTCTCGTATTCCGAGTTTTTCAACTATAGGGAGAGCCTCGTTGCGGATCGTCCGTACATGGTAAACAAATACTCCGAGGATGCCGTTAGGCGCGATGTTGCCGCAGCCAAGGCGGAAGGCGCCGAGCTCGTGGTCGCGTACAACCATTGGGGAACGGAATTCACCCATGAAACCAACTGGGCGCAGCGACAGCACGCGCAGCAGATGGCGAATGCCGGTGTGGACGTTATCCTCGGCTCATTCCCCCACGCCGTTCAGCCCTCGGTCTGGCTGACAGCTTCGGACGGACGCAGGGTGCTCTGCGTTTACTCGATGGGCAATTTCATCTCCAGTATGGACGGCGAAATGGCGAACGACACCTTTATCGCCGAGATCCGCATCAAGCGCGAGGACGGCAGGGTGAAGGTCGCCGAGGAATACTACTATCCCGTGAAGGTGTTCACCACGCTCGAGGGCAAATGGTTCGTCGGCGTTCCGACGAAGGATATCTGGATGTCATACGTTCAGTACGAGCTCGACCGGGCGCATGAGAGGATAATGACTGTCATCATGTCCGAAAGATAACGGCTCGGTTTAGTGAATAGTGAATAATGAATACTGAATAGTTGTGGTGGAGATTTCTCCGAAACCCCTCCATTGCAGCCCATTGCCGCCATAATAAACAGTTTTACCGCCGCTTGAGCTGAAAAGGGCTTGGGCGGCGGCTTGACAGAGGGAAGAATACCAAATGAAAAAGCTTCAAACCCTTTCAAGGACTTTTATCTGCGTGACCCTGCCGCTCGTCATGCTGATGCTGATTTTCCTATCCGTCAGCATCCTTTCGGGCGATCGCGCGTGGCTCAAAAGGGAGTACGATAAGATAGATATAAACGCCTACACCGGCATGAGCACCGACGATATGATAGCAGCGTTCATGCAGATGGTGGACTATATGAAGGGCGACGCGGATACGATGGACGTTGAGGTCGAAGTGTTTGGCGAGCGGATGCAGATGTATAACGAAACCGAGCGTGCGCACATGGTCGATGTTCGCTCACTCTATAGCAGGCTCAAGATAGCGGCGTACATCGTGTTCGCGCTTGCCGTAATAAGCCTTGCGCTCGCGCTTGCCGCGCATAGAACGAAGGAGGAAAGGCGAAACATACTGCGCTTCTCCGCCAAGGCCGAGCTTTGGTCGATAGTCGGTGTGATCGGGTTCCTTCTCGCGCTCGGCGCATGGGCGGCGCTCGACTTCGATTCCTTCTGGGCGGTGTTCCATATCGTGTTCCTCGACCTTGAAAGCTCCACCTTCGACCCCGCCGTGAGCCGAATGATACAGATCTGCCCGGCAGAGCTCTTTTTCGATATGGTCGTGCGGATATTCCTTGTCGCGGGCGGCGCGATGGCGGTTATCGCGGCGGTTTGCGGCGTTTATCTTAAAAAGAGCGGAAAAGCGGGGAAGCCCGAATTGAACGCGAAATAAGCTTTTGCTTGAAACAGATAATGAACTATTTTGAAAGAACAAAAAACGCCTTTGAGCAATATAAGAACAACCACGATGCGCTGACCATCGGCATAGAGACCTCCTGCGACGAGACCGCGGCGGCGATCCTGCGCGGCGGGCGCGAGGTTTTGTCGATGGCGGTGCATACGCAGATACCGATACACCGTCTTTACGGCGGAGTTGTGCCGGAGATCGCCTCAAGAAGCCATGCCGAGCGCATAACGGCGGTCGTGGACGAGGCGCTCAAAAGCGCGGGCGTGTCGCTCGATGATATCGGCGCGGTGGCGGTCACAAGCTCGCCCGGACTTATCGGCGCGCTGCTCGTGGGCGTGAGCTTCGCCAAGGGCATCGCCATGGCGAAGGATATCCCAATGCTCGGCGTGAACCATATCGAGGGGCATATCGCCGCGAATTATCTGACATACGAAGATTTGGAGCCGCCGTTCATGTGTCTGATCGCCTCGGGCGGGCATAGCCATATCGTGCTTGTCAAGGATTATGACGAGTTCGAGCTTATCGGCAGAACGCGCGACGATGCGGCGGGCGAGGCGTTCGATAAGGTCGCCCGCGCTCTGGGTCTGCCGTACCCCGGCGGTCCCGAGGTCGAAAAGCTTGCGCGTGAGGGCGATTCCTCGGCGTATCCGCTGCATACCCCGTTCAATGCGGACACCTCGAATTTCGATTTCAGCTTTTCGGGCGTGAAAACTGCCGTGGTGAACCTGATGCACAACGCCGAGCAGAAGGGCGAAAGCATGAATAAGACCGATCTTGCGGCATCGTTCCAGCATTCCGTGGTGGAAACGCTCTCGAAGAAGGCGGTCGCGGCGGCTGTTAAATATAATATGAAAACTCTCGCCCTCGCCGGCGGTGTGAGCGCGAACACCGCGCTTCGGGAGACCCTGCAAAGGGATTGCAATAGGGTGGGGCTTCGCTTCTGCCGCCCCGATATGCGCTTCTGCACCGACAATGCGGCGATGATCGCCTGCCAAGGCTGCTATCGAATGAAGAAGGGAGAACGGAACGACCTCGACCTCAACCCATCCGCGGAGTCGTTCCTCTCGCGCTGATATAAACCGCGAACAGCTCGCGTTTAAAACGAATTTCGGGGAATTCCGCCCGCCCTGCGAACCTCTTCGCTCGGCGGGCTGCTTTTTGGCAAAAATGAGTAAAACGGGGGGCAAATAATCGCGGGAAGGCAAGAAAAGAATTAATATATCACGCAAAAAGGCGGCAGAAGGGGAGGAAATCGCGAAAAAACATAGATGAATAAAGGAAAAATCCAAAGAAAAACAAAAATAAAATTTTTTCAAAAAAACACTTGACATTTGTTGCTCGAAGGAGTATAATGGCAAAGCTGTCGCCGAGAGGGGCATGGAAGTGAGCTTTGAGGCAGAGAGCGCAGCACCTTGAAAACCGTATAGTGAGACCAAGAACCGTTATCGGATTGAGAGAT
>JAFZJT010000062.1 GCA_017553815.1 Clostridia bacterium | reverse complement strand
GGAGGCCGACTGAGGGGTGGAGTCGGGATCGGTGGCGCCGGGTGCGGTATTACCGCCGGGCGTGGGTGCCGGAGGCTGGCGGAGGGAGGAAGAGATATTGTTGCCGATGCCATCGTCGCCTTCGTTGTAGCCCGCTTTGGGGATTGAGCCGCCCCTGAGGGCTATGATGGAGTTATGGGTGCTGAAGGGGATGTCAGTGCCGGTCATCTGATTAACGGGCATATAGATGAACTCCTGGATGATCATGATGACCTGCTGATTGACGGTAACGCCCGGATTGACGTGAAAGCGCATGATGAGCACATCGCCGGAGCCGGTAGCGGCATCCATAGGCATGGCAACTGCGAGCTTGATCTTGCCTTCGTGCGCAAGCGTCTCCGAATCGAGAACGACAAGCGCGCTCTTCGCCCTGACGGCGTTGAGGTAATCGCCCTGATCGCAGCTTTCAAGCGTCATGGAATTCGGGTCAAACTCAATGGAAAGATTCATGCCGTGCGCCTGATAATCGCCGGAAATGCTGAGCGTGATCGTGAAGCTCTCGCCGGGGGATACGTTTTCAACGCTGTTCATCGAGAAAACAACGGGACCTCCGCCCGCAAGCGCGGCGGGGGAAGCGAGGATAAGCGCGGCAAAAAGGACGGCCGCGAAGAGTGAAAATATGCGTTTCATTCGGTTTCTCCTTCTTTCTTCATGCGAATACTCGCATAATTATGTACGCTCGTTCGGCGGGCGAACGAAAATACAAATCCAAACTATATTATACCACAATGCGGGATGCGTTTCAATACAGCGCGAACGCATTGTGAAAATAAACGCGCCCTATCGAGCACTTTACAAAATCGGGAGGCGCGTTTATAATATATCGGGTGCTCCGCACTCGCATGAGCGACCCTTTATAATACGAACGGGAAGGGCTTTCGGATGAAGTCCGAAGCGAAAAGACAAGCCCGCCGTATGATCGGGAGGAACAAAACAATGGAAATGAAAAACATAAATATACCCGGGGAGATACTTTCTTCGGCGGTGGAGCTTCGCCACACCCTTCATAAAAGCGCGGAGCTTTCCGGGCGCGAGGAGAGGACAAAGAGGATCATCATGGAATACCTCTCCGACAGGACGTCGCTTGAACTGCACGATATGGGCGCATGGTTCTATGCCGCGTACAGATCGAAGGAGGGCAAAAAGCGCATAGCTTTTCGCGCCGATATGGATGCGCTGCCGATAGACGAGGGGATCTCGCTTCCATACTGCTCCGAAAACCGCGGCGTTTCGCATAAATGCGGGCATGACGGGCATTCGGCTTCGCTCGCCGCTTTTGCGGAATTCATAGATAAAAACGGCTGTGAAAACGATATTTTCTTCCTCTTCCAGCATGCCGAGGAGAACGGCGACGGAGCGGAAGAATGCGACAAGCTCATAGCGCTCGAGCGCATCGACGAGATCTACGGCTATCACAATATGCCCGGCTTCCCGCTTGGCTCGGTATCGGTGCACACAGGCTGCGCCGCCTGCGCTTCAACGGGCATGACGGTCATGCTGCGCGGCAAGAATTCCCATGCCTCCCAACCCGAAAACGGAAGGAATCCCGCGTTCGCGCTTGCGGAGCTGATTCTCGCCATGCCCGAGCTCGTTAAGGAAGCGGCGGGGGACTTAGAGCTTGAAAGCCCGAATCCGATGATGGCGTTCGGCGCGCGCGGCATGGTCATGTGTACGGTCATCGGCGCGGGCATATCGAGCCGCGAGGACTGCGAAAAGGCGGGCTCCTTCGGCACCTCCGCGGGCTTTGCGCATCTCGCGCTCACCATCCGCGCGGAGGATGAAAAAAGCATTGAAACGCTTGAAAAAAGCATCATAGATATCGCCGAGATAGTTTGCGAGCGGCACGGGCTTACCTGCTCCGTATCCTACAGTGACACCTTCCCGGAAACGCGCAACGACGGGGAGTGCGCCGAAAAGGTGCGCGAGGCGGCAACTGCGCTCGAGCTTCCAATCGCGGAATGGAACGAGCCCTTCAGAAGCTCCGAGGATTTCGGGTATTACACGAAAAAGACCAAGGGCGCCCTCTTCTATATTGGCAGCGGTGTGCTGCATGCTCCGCTGCATACCGTGGATTACGATTTTGCGGACGAGCTGATCGGCGTTTCGGCGCGGCTGTATGCATCTGTTGCGCTATGCGGGGAATGAGCGGGGAGCGGGCATATATCATAGGCCAAAACCCTACCATTTTACTCGGAAATAACAAGCGGATTTTAACAGAAGAAACGAAATATTTACCAAACAAATATACGATTTAGCGGCATTTTGGCTATGGATATTGGTGATTATTTGTGATATAATCGTTATATGTTGGCCGAACTATGCCCAAACGGGCTTATTTCGCCAATCAAGTCAATTTTCTATAAACCGCAAAGCGGTATAAGGAGGAACAACATGGCTAAACAAACAACTACCATTCCTTTTAAGGGCACACCGGAGCAGGAAGCTCAGCTCCAAGAAGTCATCGCCCAGTGGAAGGGTAAGGAAGGCGCCACGATGCCCGTGCTTCAGGCTGCACAGAACATCTACGGCTACCTGCCGATCGAAGTTCAGACCATGGTCGCGGAAGGTCTCGGCCGCTCCCTTGAGGAGATCTACGGCGTATCCACCTTCTATTCCATGTTCAACCTCGAACCTCGCGGCGAACACGTTATTCGCGTATGCCTCGGCACCGCCTGCTACGTCAAGGGCGCTCAGAAGGTGCTCGACGAGCTGGCAAGGGTACTTGAGGTCGAGCCCGGTCACACCACCCCCGACGGCAAGTTCACCCTTGAACCCACCCGCTGCCTCGGCTGCTGCGGCCTTGCGCCCGTTATCATGATCGATGACGACGTACACGGCAGACTCGCGCCGAATACCGTTCGCGATATCATCGCAAAGTACTAATTCTTTTAACCGAATCGGAGGTTTAAAATGGAACTCAGTCAGGTCGCCGAAATCCTTGAAGCCAAGGTTCTTACCGGCAGCGAGTTTCTCGATAAGGAAGCTCACTCCGCGTGCGGCAGCGATATGATGAGCGATGTGCTCGCCTTTGTGAAGGATCAGGGCATCCTTCTCACGGGGCTTGTGAACTCGCAGGTCATTCGCACTACTCTGATGATGGACATGGGCTGCGTCGTTTTCGTTCGCGGGAAGACGCCCACCGAGGAGATGATCGCGCTTGCCGAGAATATCGGCACCGTGCTCATGACCACTCAACTGACGATGTATGAGTCCTGCGGAAGGCTGTATCTTGCCGGATTTGGAAGGTGATCGGATGGCGGAAAACGAAACTCTGAATTTCCATTTTGACGTGGACGGAAACGATTTCACCTCGGCGGGTGAAGCGTCGGTCAAGGTCAAGAAGCTTATGAGGCAGCTTGGCTTTTCCCCGGAGCTTACGCGCAGGGTGAGCATCGCCATGTACGAAGGAGAGATCAACATGGTCATCCATGCAAACGGCGGCACAGCCGACGTATTTGTGGATGAAGACTGCCTTCGCGTGGTGCTGGCCGACGAGGGTCCGGGCATTGCCGACGTTGAAACGGCGATGCAGGAGGGCTACTCGACCGCGCCGGATAATATCCGTGCGCTTGGCTTCGGCGCCGGCATGGGTCTTCCGAACATGAAGAACTACTCCGATGAAATGAACATAGATTCGACAGTCGGCAAAGGCACGACCATCGAACTCAAATTCAAGGTAAGCTGAGCAAGCTGAAAAGGAGACTGCATGGAAGGATACAAACATTCGGTTTTTCTTGAAACAGAGAAGTGCAAGGGATGCACGAATTGTTTAAAGCGCTGTCCCACCGAAGCGATACGCATAAGGGACGGTCATGCGGTCATCAACCCTGCCGATTGCATCGACTGCGGTGAGTGCATCAGGATATGCGAGCAGAAGGCGCAGCGTGCGGTCTATGAAAAGATCGAAGATCTTGATTCGAGCAAGTATCTTATCGCTCTTCCGGCTCCGTCGCTGTTTGGTCAGTTCAACGCCCTTTCGGACGCGGATTACGTCATCCAGGGGCTGCTGGACATCGGCTTCAACGACGTTTACGAGGTCGCCAGGGGCGCCGAGATACACACCGAATACACGCGGCACTATATGAACAGGCCGGGAGTGGTCTTTCCGATAATAAGCTCCGCATGTCCCGTTGTGGTAAGGCTCATCAAAAACCGTTTTCCGACGCTGATTGATCACCTGCTCCCGCTTCTTGCTCCGATGGAGATCGCGGGCAAATATGCCCGAAGGGAGGCGCTTAAAACGCATCCCGAGCTCAAGAGCGAGGATATTCGCACCGTGTTCATCTCGCCCTGCCCCGCAAAGGTGAGCTGGGTAAAGAGCACGATGCAGGATCAGGAAGTGTATGTGGATAACGTCGTTTCCGCAAGCGAGGCCTACTTCCGCCTAATCTCGTCGATGAAGCGCGAGATCTCCCCGAAGGCCGCCAGTAAAACCGGCATGATCGGTCTGAGCTGGGCATCCTCGGGCGGCGAAGCCTCCAGCCTTCTCAACGAGGGCTATCTCGCGGCGGACGGCATAGAGAACGTCATACATGTTCTCGATAAAATCGAAAACGGACAGCTTTCAAACGTAAGATTCGTGGAACTAAACGCCTGCCCCGGCGGCTGCGTCGGCGGCACGATGATGGTCGAAAACCCGTACATCGCAAGGGTCAAGCTTCAATCATTGAGAAGATACCTGCCCGTTTCGATGAACAGGGTACCCAAGATCGGCGAGGATCCGGAGACCTACGTTCCCGAGGAGCTGGTCGATGCAAGGCCCTTCACCTACGTCAGCCCGGATAATGGCGCGCTCAATCTGAGCCGCGCCGAATCCATCCGCATGATGATGGAGATCGAAAATATCTACGACGCCACGCCGCAGATAGACTGCGGCGCCTGCGGAGCCCCCACCTGCCGCGCTTTTGCGGAGGACGTGGTTCGAGGCGAGGCGCAGATGGACGACTGCCTCATCCTCATGCGCGAACGCTTCAAGGCGATGGTGAACAAGCACAAAGGAGCCGAGGAAAAGCCCCGGTAAGGCTTTTATGCGGAAAAACACGGAAATTTTTCGTTATTTATCCCCCATTCAAACAGGAGGAAAAGATGATCAGCGTAAACGATCTTGCACAAAGGCTCGCTCTTACGGCGCATAATCTCGACGACGGCGAGCGCGAAGTCACCGGCGGTTATGCGGGCGATCTTCTGAGCTGGGTAATGGGCAGAGCCGTAAGCGGCGATGCATGGGTGACGATAATGAGCAATATAAACGTCATCGCTGTCGCCCAGCTAACGGACGCCGCCTGCGTTATCCTTGCCGAGGGCGTTGAGCCCGGCGAGGATTTGATCGCGGCGGCCGGGATGCGCGGGGTGAACCTGTTTTCCTCCCCCGAGCCCACCTTCGCTCTCTGCGGCAGGATATACGGCATGATCGCGCCGCAAAACGGCGGCGAGGCGCTTGAAGCCGACGAAGCCTACCGCGATGCGGACTGAATAACTATGGAAGCATTCAGCTACGATCTTCACGTACATTCGTGCCTGTCCCCCTGCGGGGACGACGATATGACGCCCTGCAACATCGCGGGCATGGCCTATTTGAACGGGCTGAAGATAGTTGCGCTGACCGACCATAACTCCTGCAAAAACTGCCCCGCATTCTTCGAGGCCTGCACGGAATACGGCATAACGCCGGTTCCGGGCATGGAGCTTACCACCGCCGAGGAGATCCACATGGTTTCGATCTTCGAGGATCTTGAAACGGCGATGCGCTTCGATGAGGCGCTGCAAGGCTACCGGATGCAGCTCAAGAACAAGGTCGAGATCTTCGGCAACCAGTTCATAATGGGGCCGAAGGACGTTGTGACGGGGGAGGATCAGTGGTTTTTGCCCGGTGCGACCTCGCTTTCGATCGAGGACGCGGCGGCAATGGTGCGCTCGTTCGGCGGCGTTTGCTACCCGGCGCATATCGACCGCGAGTCCAACGGTCTGCTTGCGATGCTCGGCTCGTTTCCCGATGAGCCTGTTTTCGGACTGGCGGAGCTTCGGGAAAGGAAGAATATCGAGCTTGCGGAGGGCAGAAAGCTCGTCGTTTCAAGCGACGCGCACAGGCTCTGGGAGCTGAATCAGGCGGAGAACTTTCTCCACCTCGACGCGGCTTCGGACGCGTCCCCCGAAACGGTACGCGCCGCGCTCTTTAAGGAGCTGAGGCGCTCGCAGGACGAATGGAATAAATAACGAAGCGTAAACGGAGCGCGCAAGGCGGCTCGGAAAGGAGAAAGAATTGAAGGAACTCTCCCTCAACATTCTCGACATCGCTCAGAACTCCATCACAGCGGAGGCGGATCTTGTTGAGATAACGCTCGATGAATCCGACACGGAGCTTACCATTGCCATCAAGGACAACGGGTACGGCATGAGTCCCGAGTTTCTTGCCTCCGTGCACGATCCGTTTTCAACCACCCGCACCACGAGAAATGTCGGGCTCGGGATCCCGCTTTTGAAGCTCGCCGCCGAACAGACCGGAGGTCATATCGAGCTTACGAGCACTCAGCGCAGCATCGATCCCGAGAACTGCGGAACCGAGATCAAGGCTTATTTCCGCAAGGATCACCTCGATTTCACCCCGATCGGCGACATAGTTTCGACCGTTACAACGCTCCTTCAGGGTTTTCCCGAGGTGGATTACGTTTTCACGCATTCCATTTGTGAAAACGGCAGCGAAAAGCTCGTTGCGCTCGATACGCGCGAAATGCGCATCATCCTCGGCGACGACGTGCCTCTTTCCGATCCTATGGTGCTCGTTTGGGTGAAGCAGATGCTTGAAGAACAGTACGCTCAATAATTTTCGGCTGCTGCTTTAAGAATATAAAAATTAAAAATCAAAATTCAATAAACCGAAAGGAAAACGATCCGTATGAAATCATTGGAAGAACTCGCAAAGATCCGTGAGAGAATGCAGAACAAGGTCATTCTCCGCGAAGGTCAGGCATCCACCCGCGTTGCCGTCGGTATGGCGACCTGCGGTATTGCCGCCGGCGCAAGGCCCGTTCTCAACGCCTTTGTTGAGGAAGTTGCCAAGCAGAACCTCAGCGATAAGGTAACCGTCAGCCAGACCGGCTGCATCGGCATGTGCCGCTTCGAGCCCATCGTCGAGGTTTTCGAGGGCGATAACGAGCGCGTTACCTACATCAAGGTCACTCCCGAAATGGCGAAGGAGATCGTTGAAAAGCACCTTAAGGGCGGCAAGCCCATCGCCGAGTACACCATCGGCGCTGCAGAGAAATAATTAAGGAGAGTATTTTATGATTCGCTCACATGTTTTGATTTGCGGCGGTACCGGCTGCACCAGCGTCGGCAGCGTTGCCATAGGCGATAAGCTGCAGCAGGAACTCAACAGGCTCGGCCTTGCCGAAGAGATCAAGATTGTCCGCACCGGCTGCTTCGGCCTCTGCGCGCTCGGCCCGGTCATGATCGTTTATCCCGAGGGCACCTTCTACAGCCGCGTTAAGGTTGAGGACGTTGCCGACATCGCGGAAGAGCATCTGCTCAAGGGCCGCATCGTGGAACGCCTCGTCTACAAGGAGAAGGAAGAGCTCGATATGAGCCAGGTCCCCGCTCTCGGCGAGACCAACTTCTACAAGACCCAGCTTCGCGTTGCGCTTCGCAACTGCGGCGTTATCGACCCCGAGAACATCGAAGAGTACATCGCGATGGACGGCTATCAGGCGCTCGGTAAGGTGCTTACCGAGATGACCCCCGCCGAGGTCATCGACGTTATGAAGGCTTCAGGTCTTAGAGGCCGCGGCGGTGCGGGCTTCCCCACCGGCATGAAGTGGCAGTTCGCGGCGGCAAACGAGGCCGACCAGAAGTACGTCGTATGTAATGCGGACGAGGGCGACCCCGGCGCATTCATGGACAGGTCCATCCTCGAGGGCGACCCCCACGCGGTTCTTGAAGCTATGGCTATCGCGGGCTACGCGATCGGCGCAAGCAAGGGTTATATCTACGTTCGCGCAGAGTACCCCATCGCGGTAAGCCGTCTGCAGATCGCGATCGATCAGGCGCGTGAATACGGCCTGCTCGGCGAAAAGATCTTCGGCACCGACTTCAGCTTCGACTGCGAGATCCGTCTCGGCGCGGGCGCGTTCGTCTGCGGCGAGGAGACCGCTCTTCTGACCAGCATCGAGGGCAACCGCGGCGAGCCGCGCAACAAGCCCCCGTTCCCCGCAAACAAGGGTCTGTTCGGCAAGCCGACCATCATCAACAACGTTGAGACCCTCGCGAATATCCCCCAGATCTTCCTCAAGGGCGCCGAGTGGTTCGCTTCAATGGGCACTGAGGACAGCAAGGGCACCAAGGTATTCGCTCTCGGCGGCGCGATCAACAACACAGGTCTTGTTGAGATCCCCCTCGGCACGACCCTGCGCCACATCATCTATGATATCGGCGGCGGCATCCCGAACGGCAGGCAGTTCAAGGCAGTTCAGACCGGCGGTCCTTCCGGCGGCTGTATCCCCGCTTCGATGCTCGACACCCCGATCGACTATGCAAACCTTACCCGCATCGGCGCTATGATGGGTTCCGGCGGTATGATCGTTACCGACGACTCCACCTGTATGGTAGACTTTGCCCGCTTCTTCCTCGACTTCACCGTTGACGAGAGCTGCGGCAAGTGCACCCCATGCCGTATCGGTACCAGGAGGCTTCTTGAGCTGCTCAACAAGATCACAGAGGGCAACGGCACTCTTGAGGATCTCGACAATCTCGAAGAGCTCTGCAACTACATCAAGGGCAATTCCCTCTGCGCACTCGGCCAGACCGCGCCCAACCCCGTGCTCTCCACCCTCAAGTATTTCCGCGATGAGTATGAGGCACACGTCGTTGAAAAGCGCTGCCCCGCAGGCGTATGTAAGAACCTCATGAACTACTACATCGTTCCCGAGAACTGCCGCGGCTGCACCGCCTGCGCGCGCAAGTGCCCCGTCGGCGCTATCTCAGGAACCGTGAAGGAGCCCCATCAGATCGACACTGAGAAGTGCATCAAGTGCGGCGCCTGCATCGAGACCTGTAAGTTCAACGCCATCATCAAGAAGTAAGGAGAACCGATATGGATATGATCAACATGAAGATAAACGGCATGGACGTTCAGGTTCCTGCGAACTATACCATTCTGCAGGCAGCCGAACAGGCCGGTATCCGCATTCCTACCCTTTGCTACCTCAAGGATGTCAACGCGATAGGCGCCTGCCGTCTCTGTGTTGTTGAGGTCAAGGGCGCGAGGAGCAACCCCGTTGCTTGCCTTCAGACCGTTGCCGAGGGCATGGAGGTTCAGACCAACACCGCCGCTATCCGCGATTCCCGCAAAAAGACCCTCGAGCTTCTGCTCTCCAACCACAGGATGGACTGCCTCGGCTGCTCCCGCAGCACCAACTGCGAGCTGCAGACCCTTGCTCAGGAATATGAGTGCGAGAACCATAAGTATCAGTTCGGCGGCGAGCTCGAACCCGATATCGACGATTCCGCGATCCATCTCATCCGCGACAACAGCAAGTGCATCCTCTGCCGTCGCTGCGTCGCCGTATGTAAGTTCAACCAGTTCGCTTCCGTAATCGGCCCCAATGCGCGCGGCTTCAAGACCCATATCGCAAGCGCGTTCGAGATGGGCCTTGCGGAGACCAGCTGCGTAAACTGCGGTCAGTGCATCGCGGTCTGCCCCACCGGCGCTCTCACAGAGAGGGACGACACCGCGAAGGTATGGGCTGCGCTCAACGACCCCACCAAGCACGTTGTCGTCGGCCCCGCTCCCTCCGTTCGCGTACAGCTCGGCGAATGCTTCGGCATGCCCATCGGCACCAACGTCGAGGGCAAGATGCTTGCGGCGCTCAGAAGGCTCGGCTTCGACAAAGTGTTCGATGTTGACACCGCTGCCGACCTCACCATCATGGAGGAAGGCAACGAGTTCCTCGGCAGGCTCCAGAACGGCGGTAAACTGCCCATGATCACCTCCTGCTCGCCCGGCTGGATCAAGTTCTGCGAGCATTACTATCCAGAGTTCACCGAGAACCTCTCGAGCTGCAAATCGCCCCAGGGTATGTTCGGCGCGATGGTCAAGAGCTACTATGCCGAGAAGGCGGGCATCGACCCGAAGGATATCGTGACCGTTTCCATCATGCCCTGCACCGCGAAGAAGTTCGAGCTTTCCCGCGAGGAGATGCAGAATAAGGACGGCCTAAGGGACATCGACGTTTCTCTGACCACCCGTGAGCTCGCTTCGATGATCAAGCGCGCGGGCATCCTGTTCGATAAGCTCCCCGATGAAACCGCGGATCCCGTATTCGGCATCGCTTCCGGCGCGGGTCATATCTTCGGCGCAACAGGCGGCGTTATGGAAGCTGCGCTTCGCACCGTCGTTGAAAAGGTCACGGGCAAGCCCCTTGAAAAGCTTGAGTTCCATGAGGTTCGCGGCCTTAAGGACATCAAGGAAGCCGAGTACGACGTTGCAGGCACCAAGGTGCGCGTAGCCGTTACCAGCGGCCTTTCCAATGCTGCCAAGCTCCTTGACATGGTCAAGAACGGCGAGAGGGATTACCACTTCATCGAGGTCATGGCCTGCCCCGGCGGCTGTGTCAACGGCGGCGGTCAGCCCCATCAGCCCGGCTACGTCCGCAACAATACGGACCTTCGCGCAGTTCGCGCCGCAGGTCTGTATGGCGAGGACGATGCTATGACTCTCCGCAAGTCCCACGAGAACCCCGTTATGAAGGAGCTCTATGAGTACCTTGGCGAGCCCAACGGCCACAAGTCCCACGAGCTGCTCCATACCCACTACACCAAGAGGGGTCTGTATAAATAATCAACAGCCACCAATCTGTGGTGAACAAAGGGTGAATGACTTCGGTTGTTCGCCCTTTTCATATTGAAAGAATCCGACTTTTTTGCTCCGTTTACCGAGGCGATACCGAAAAACACAAGTACAAGTGAAAATAAAAAATGTCCTACGGAGGCGAATGAGATATTATTATGCTTGACATGGGGGGGGGAGGATATGTTATACTTGTGGCATTGCAAGGCACAGCGCCTTGTGATATACTGAATATTGAAGTAGCGATCATGAACGATTTG
>JAFZJT010000061.1 GCA_017553815.1 Clostridia bacterium | reverse complement strand
CTGTTGGGGTAATGCCTGCGTAGGGAAGCGGTACGGAAATTCAAGCATAATTTTGCCTCCGCACCGTTTGCGGGGGATTTTGTTTTGGGAGAAACCTATGTTCAAAAACAGTTCCGCGATGCTCAAAAGGCTGTCCGCGCTTGCGTTCGCCTTTATCGCCGTCCTTGCGCTCTGCGGCTTCGTGACCCGTTCCGCCGTGCGCGCGGCCATCCCGGCTCCGGTTGCGAGCGTCACCGCGCCACCCGCATCCTCCGATGAGAAGCCCGAAGCCGGCGACACCGCCGATGCGGGCGATACCACGACCATCGGCGCATCGGGCGATACCACGACCACCGGCGCATCGGAGCAGTCTGAGGAGAAGCTCAATATCGAGTTCGTTCTTTTCAAAAAGCTCAAGAAGGTCGACGCGAAGGGCTGGATCTTCTTCGGTTCGGCGCTTGCGCTTGCAGCTGTGATCATCGTCTATCTTGCAAATCGCAAAAAGGACGATAAGCAGATCTCGACAGAGAAGAAGGCAAACCCCACTCTCATGCTCGTTCACGGCGCGCTCTGCATCGCGCTCAGCTTCGTTCTCAGCTACATCAAGCTCTTCTCAATGCCTCTCGGCGGCTCGGTAACGCTTGCAAGCATGCTGCCGCTGATGATCTATGCCAACCGCTACGGCCTCAAATGGGGCATTCTCGCGGGCGCGGTTTACGGCGTTCTGCAGTATGTTCAGAACCCGCAGGGCTATCACTGGACCTCATTTCTGCTTGAGTACCCCGTTGCGTTCGCAATGATCGGCCTCGGCGGCTGCGTGAAGGGCATCGATAAGCTGCTCATCACCGTTCTTATCGGCGGCTTCGCCCGCTTCGTGATGCACTTTATCGACGGCGTCATTTTCTTCGGCGAAAACGGCGTAGGACTCGGCTCAAATATCTGGGCGTCCTTGTCGTACAACGCTCCCTATATGTTCGCCGATATCGCGATCTGCGCGGTTATCGCGCTCATCCCCGCATTCCGCAAGGCTATCAAACGCGCACTCAAATACTGATTGCCAAATTGAAATTCTGCCGCCGTCCAATAACGGACGGCGGTTTTGCACTTTGAAAGAAACTGTGCCCGGGGTATGATGTGGAGCTGTTGATCATGCATAAGGTTCGATGCGGATGATCGGCAGAGCGGGCGAAGATCAGTCCGAACCAGAGCTTGATTTGTATATTGCCAACAGCATGAACAGATCCTGTCATTTCTTTATTCAGTTTGACATAAAGGAGCAGATATGGTAGAATATTGTTAGGATGGGTCTGTATGCGTCTGCATATCTTAAAGATATCCTCAATAACCTCAACGGAAGAAGACTGAGCGCATTGTTTATGCGTTTGGAGAATATGAAAAAGCTTATTTCTAAAACGATCGCCATAGCTGTTTCGGGCATATTCGTATGCTCTTCTTTGTGCGGCTGTTTTCTGCAGGAGATGACCGACAGTTGCACCGGCAGGATAACCCCTTCGCCGAGTCAGCAGGTCGTTTCGCTCGACACGCCCGAGGCTTCGCAAACGCCTTCAGGTGAGCAGCCGACGGGCGAAGTGCAGACCACCCCGCCGGAGGCGACGCCAGATACTGCGCCGACAGAGAGCGCGGGAAACGTGACAAACGCTCCCACCCGGGTTGCAGCAACGCCCACACCCGTTCCCACAACTCACGAGCCGAACGGCATGGTCTCCATCGGCACGGCGGATAAGCCCGCGCGCTTCACGATGCCGACCGACCTGTACGGGCTTACCCGCGAGATGACCGAAGCCTGGTTTGCGGATGCCGTTTTCATCGGCGATTCTATAACGATCGGATGGAAGAACTACAACAACATCATGCTCGAAAGCGACCCGGGTTTCTTTGGGCAAACCCGCTTCCTCTGCGAGGGCTGCTACGGCTCCAACCATGCGCTCGAACCCATAAGCGCAACGAGCATGCACCCGATCTACGCCGGCGAACAGCATTACGCGTGGGATGCGGTGCGCATGATGGGCGCGAAAAAGGTTTTCATCCTCTTTGGGATGAACGATCTGAGCATCTCCGGCTTGGACGGTGCGGCGGCCAAGTATGAGGAGGTAATCGACAATATCCGCAGAACGAATCCCGGCGTTCAGCTCTATATCATCAGCGCCATGTATATGTACAGGGGCAGCGAGCTCAAGGTGCTCAACAACCGCAATCTGTACCTCTACAATCAGCGCCTTGTCGAGCTCTGCGCGCGCAAGGGCTGCGAGTTTGTGAATATCGCAAGCCATCTTATCGATGAGAACGGCTTCGTGCCCGATGAATACTCATCCGACAAATACGTTCACCAGACCTATGAGGCTTATGCCGTATGGGCGGAGGTTCTAAGAAGCCTTGCCGCAAGGCATCTGAAGGGTCTGCCGCCGGTGACGTTCTCACTGCCGCAATAATGCGCCGAATACTCGATATCCATGAAAAAGTTAGGAGATAAAAGAGAATCATGAACGCAGTTTTCAGCAAAAAGAGAGTCGGCTTTATTGCTCTTTTCATCGCGCTTATTCTGAGCGTTTCCATGTTTTCCGCTGCTTGCAGCAACAACAATAACAGCGGCAATAACGGGGGAACCACTCCCAAGCAGGCCGATCTTTCCGAGGTATACACTAAGCTCGTCGAAAGCGGCAAGCTTCCCGCGCTGACCAAGGTTCCCGAGAGGGATCTTTCCGAGGTCTACGGCATCGATAAGGAGCAGATCAAGCAGTGGGTCTTTGGTCTTTCCGAAAACTATGCCGTGAACGCGGGCGAGGTCGCGCTCTTTGAAGTTAAGGACGAAGCCTACGCAGCGACGCTTCAGCAGAAGCTTCAAAACCACCTCGATCAGACTAAGC
Organism: Clostridia bacterium; assembly: GCA_017553815.1. Next base: position 12,499 of record JAFZJT010000061.1, on the reverse strand, counting down.
GTGTTGCCAAGGATTACAGCGATCCGCATCAGTCCGAAAAACTCGATCACGTCGAGGTCAAGAGGGTCGGAAACTATGTTTACCTCGTTGTAGGTGAGGATTACAGCGCTTTGATGCAGATTCTTAAGGATAATATCGGCTGATGGTTTTCTCGAGTCCGCTCTTTATCTTCATATTTTTGCCCATAACGCTTGCGGCATACTATCTGATACCCGGCAGGGCGTACAGAAACGTTGTGCTGTTTGTTTTAAGTCTGCTCTTCTACGCATGGGGAGAGCCGACTTTCGTGCTTTTGATGATCTTCTCGATCGCGATGAACTACTCTGCCGGCCTGCTCGTTGAGAAGTTTAAGGACGATAAAAAGAAAGCAAAAACGGTGCTGATCGTTTCGGTCGTAATCAACCTGCTTCTGCTCGCGGTCTTCAAGTACACCGGCCTTTTTGTGGACAGCCTCAAGAGCGTCCTGCCATTCATGCAGTCCTTCGCAACGCCGGTCATACCGCTCCCGATAGGCATTTCGTTCTACACTTTCCAGGCGATGAGCTACGTTATCGACCTGTACAGGAGGGAAACGGGCATTCAGCGCAACCCAATCTATTTCGGCGCGTACGTCACGCTTTTCCCGCAGCTTATCGCAGGTCCCATCGTGCGCTATCGCGACGTTGACGCTCAGCTCGTGGATCGCCGCGAGAGCATGGAGAAATTCGTTTCGGGCATAAAGCTCTTCACCGTCGGCCTTGCCAAAAAGGTGCTGATCGCCAATCAGCTCGCGTCGCTTTGGAACGTGCTCAAGGCAGGTACCGAGACCAACGGCATACTCGGCTCGTGGGTCGGCATAATCGCCTTCAGCCTTCAGATCTACTTCGATTTCGGCGGCTACTCCGATATGGCTATCGGTCTTGGCAGGATGCTCGGCTTCGAGTTCCTAAAGAATTTCGATTACCCCTATATCTCCAAGAGCATCAGCGAATTCTGGCGCAGATGGCATATCTCCCTCGGAACCTGGTTCAGGGAATACGTCTACATCCCGCTCGGCGGCAATCGAAAGAGCCTCCCTAGAACGCTTGTGAATCTGATGGTCGTTTGGGGGCTGACGGGTCTTTGGCACGGCGCAAGCTGGAACTTCGCGCTTTGGGGTCTGTACTTCGGCGTGCTGCTCATCCTCGAAAAGCTCTTCCTCGGCAAGCTCCTCGAAAAGCTGCCGAATCGGCTATCAAATCTCTACATGCTCGTGCTCGTCGTGCTCGGTTGGGCGCTCTTCGATTTCACGGATATGAGCAAGCTCGGTCCGTACCTTGGATCGCTGTTCTCCGTCGGCAAGGCGGGCGTCATCTCGCACGACACGCTCGTTTACGTCGTAAACTATCTGCCAGTTCTGATAGCTGCATGCATTGGCTCATCTCCTCTTATCAAGAAGCTCCACGACAGGCTGATCGAGCGGCGTCCCGCATACGAATGGCTGGACGTTGTGCTCGTTGCGGCAGGACTCATACTCTGCACCGCATCGCTCGTTGCGGGCGGATACAACCCGTTCATCTACTTCAGGTTCTGATGAACAATGATAAATAAAAGCGATCAGCCGCTTCCAAAAGGAGGCGGCTGATATTTTAATATCCGAAGGATCCTGTTGACTGAAAACGGGATGGGGAAGGGCGGATTTGCCCGAACTTCTATCTTCCGCGCACTATCGGAAGCGCGAACTCGTCCACCTCTCGGATGACCTTTTCAATATCTATGGTGGTGAACTCGCCGTTTTCATAAAGCACCCTGCCCTGAACGATGGTGAGGGAAACGTCGCTCCCCTTCGCGGAATAGACCGCGGCGGAAACGGGGTCGTGCAGGGGGCGCATATTCGCTTTGTGAACGTCCAGCATGATAAGATCGGCCTCAAAGCCCGGCTTGAGCATTCCGACCTCGCTGCGCCCCTGCGCCTTCGCGCCGTTCACCGTGGCCATCTTGAGCGCGGTATAGGCGGGGATCGCGGTCGGATCAAAGGAACTGCCCTTTGCAAGCAGGGCGGCAAGCTTGATCTCTTCAAACAAATCGTGCGAATTGTTTGAAGCGCATCCGTCCGTGCCGAGCGAAACGTTCACTCCACGTTCGATAAGCTCCTTCACCCTTGCTATCCCGCTCGCGAGCTTGAGGTTGGAAACGGGGCAATGCGCAGCGGAAACGCCTTTCTCCGCAAGAAGACGCATATCATCATCGCTCAGAAAAACGCCGTGCGCGGCGAGCACGGGAGTGTCGAAGATCCCTTCGTCATAGAATACGCGAGCGGGGGTGCGGCCGCCGTGACGAAGCGCGCATTCACCGACCTCCTTCTTGGTCTCGCTCAGATGGAGCTGAGTTATAAGCTTATGCTCCGCGGCAAGCTCATGAACACTTTTCCTAACCCACGGGGGGGATGTGTATTCGGCGTGGATCGCGGCGTCCGCCTTTATTCTTCCGCCACCTGCGTTATGCCAATTTGCGATCAGCTCCTTCATCTCGATGACGGCGCGGTCGCTTTCAAAATCATAGCTTTCATCGAGAGCTATAACACCGTTGCAGAGATTCGCGCGTATGCCGGTTTCAAGCACGATCTCCGCCGTCTTTGGCTCGAAGAAATACATATCCGAAAAAGAGGTCGTGCCGCTTGCGAGCATCTCGGCTATGCCAAGACGAACGCCCGACAGCACCGCTCGCTCCGTAAGCCGCGCTTCAACCGGGAAGATATGCTCAAACAGCCAAGTGTCGAGCCGCATATCGTCCGCAAAACCTCGCATGACGCACATCGCTGTGTGGGCGTGAGTGTTGATGAGGCCGGGCATGACGATATTGCCGCTTGCGTCGATAACGCGCCTTGCTTCGCTTTCGTGCGCACCGATCTCGCTCTCGCCGCATACAAAGGCGAGCCTGCCGCCCAAAATGCCGACGCAGCCGCCGTCTATAACGGGGCGGCTGTCGTCCATAGTTATTATTCTTGCGTTTTTAATAAGAATATCAAGCATAGTAAATCTAAAAGATAATTGTGTCGTTATTTTTTGACGAAGAGATTGTAAAGGATTATCAGCGCAACGCCGGGAATGCCGAGTATGCCCGTGATCGCGGAGGTGATCCAGTTTATCGGAACGCTCAGATTCTCAAGATGCAGCGCGTTGAAGGCATAGTTGCAGATAAACAGCAGCGCAGCGCCGATCAGCGCGTTTATCAGAAACTTGATAAACAGCTTGATGCTTATGTCGAATATCTTGAAGATGATATAAACGACTGCAATAACGGCGATTATGATCAGCGTTCCGCTCGGGATGCCGATATCGGGGATAGTGACGTTGAAACAGGACATAAGCGATCCTCCTTATCAGTCTTATCAATGCAGTTGGTGTCGTTTTTGAAGACGGAGAGCGCAAGCATATATCTTCGCTCCGCCGCCTCAAGCCCAAGCGTCGCTATGGATGCTTCACAGGCGGGCGCTTCATCGAAGCTTATTTGGGCAAGCCGCCATTTATTATAAGCCAGATCGAGCTTTGATCGAGCGTTTTCACATTCACTTCGCAATTTTAATACCTCCTAAAGGATATCGACCCTCATCTCGTGGGGTCGAATAAAGGTTATTTGCAAAATGCGGGTGAATATGACTGAAAATCGGGAAAACGGCGCTTGCGGCAGCGTTATTTGATGCAGCTGAGCAGGGGCGAACGAAGAATGCCGGGGTTCTTGATCAGCTCGGAATCAAACAGCGGCAGCGCTTCGCCGCCCGGCTCTGCAGCCGCATCGGGAGCCATTGAGCGCAGAACGGTCAAATAAGCGTCGAGCTCGATAAGCTCAGCCTTGAGGCAGTATTCTGCGATCCCAAGCAGGATGCCATCGGCGCATTTTTCGCGGTATTCGGGGGTCGAAAGCGCAAGATCGGTCGCCGCGTTGGAGAGGTAGCCGAGCTCGAGCGCGGCCACGGGAGCGGCGGACCAGTTGAAGCCCGTTTCGGTCGTGAGCGAACGCGCGGTGAGGGCGATGGTGCCGACCGTGTCGCAGTAATTCTCGATCACGCATTTGCCGAGCAGCGCGCTTTTGGCTGAGATGTTGAAGTTGCAGATGCTGTTCGGAAGCAGAATCCTCGCGCCGAAAAGCGAAGGATCGGAGCTGTGGTCGCAGTGGATGCGAAGCCAGAAATCAACGCCGCTTTCGTTCATCAGCACGGCGCGCGCGGAGTTTGAGATGGAAACGTCCTCGCTCTCGCGGCTCGTAACGACCTCGGCGCCGAAGCTCTTGAGAAGCTTGGAAAGCGCCTGAGAAACATCGAGATTGATGATCGATTCGCGGCTTTGAGTGCGAATACCGAAGCAGCCCTCGGTCATGGCAAAGCGCTTGTTCATGCTGCCGGGGGCGATGGGCTCGAGCGTGAGATCAGCCTCGCCCTGATGCCCGGCGTCCACGCCGATAACGCAGCCGTAGAGCGGAAGCTCCTCGATATAGGAAGGGGTAAGAAGCCCGCTTTCAACGGCGGAAAGGAACGCGCCGCTGGTGTTCGCGCCGTATATGCCGTCCACCTCAACGCCGAGTATGCGCTGAAGCTCCATCACCGCAAGCTCGACCTCGTCGCCAAATTCGCCGCTCGGCTCGCCCGAAAAATCGAGGAGCGTGAGCGCGCGAAGATCGCGCTGAAGCGAAACGACATCTTCACCGCTATCACCATTTTTCAGCACTCTGAGCCTTGCGCCTTCGCCGCGGGCAAAGCCTGCGGGAAGCGCAGCTATAAGCGCAAATATGAGCAGAAAAGCCGCTGTTTTTAAGAAACCACGATTCACTTTCCCTGTAAATAGTCCTTCTGTTCGGGGGTGAGCTCGTCAAGCCCAAGCTCCATTGCGCGAAGCTTGAGCATAATGACCTCGTTGTCTATCTCCTCGGGTACGTTGTAGAGCCCGGGCTCCATAGCCCTGCCGTGAAGCGCAAGATGGCGGGCGGAGAGCGCCTGAAGCGCGAAGCTCAGATCCATTATCTCGGCGGGGTGTCCGTTTCCGGCAACGATGTTCACAAGCCTGCCGTCGGCAAGCAGGTTCAGCACGCGCCCGTCCTTCATGCGATATCCGGTGATGAAGGGCTTGCGCTCGACTACCTCCTCGGCAAGCGCTTCAAGCTCGATCTTGTTTATCTCAACGTCGAAATGCCCGGCGTTTGCGAGTATCGCGTTGTTCTTCATAACTTCAAAATGCCTTCCGCGGATGACGTCGCGGCAGCCCGTCGCGGAAACGAAGATATCGCCGAGCGGAGCCGCATCGTCCATCTTCATAACGCGGAAGCCGTCCATTGCCGCTTCAAGCGCGCGGAAGGGGTTCACCTCGGTCACGATAACGTTCGCGCCAAGACCCTTGGCACGGTTCGCGATGCCGCTCGAGCAGAAGCCGTAGCCCGCGATAACAACGGTGCGCCCGGCGACCATGTTGTTCGTTGAATACATGATGCCGTCCCAAACGCTCTGACCCGTGCCGTGGCGGTTGTCGAAAAGATGCTTGCTGTTTGCGTCGTTGACCGCGAGCATGGGGAAGGGGAGCGAGCCTTCGACCGCACGCGCCCTCAGGCGGTGGATGCCCGTTGTGGTTTCCTCGCAGCCGCCGATAAGGTTCACAGCGTATTCGGGGTGCTTCTCGATCAGCATCGAAACGAATTCGCCGCCGTCGTCGATTATGATATGGGGCTTGAACTCGAGAGTGCGCCTGATATGCTCCTCGTATTCCGCGTCGGTCGCGCCGTAGAAGGCGTGTACGTCCATTCCCATCTTCGCAAGCGCCGCGCAGATATCGTCCTTCGTGGAGAGCGGATTGCTGCCGGTTATGGAGACCTCGGCGCCGCCGTCGCGAAGAACGAGACCAAGATACGCGGTCTTCGCCTCAAGATGAACGCAGACCGATATGCGAAGCCCCTTGAAGGGTTGCTCCTTGATGAAGCGCTCGCGAAGCTCGCTTAAAACGGGCATGAAATCCTTTACCCACTCGATGCGCTTTTCGCCGAGGGGGGCAAGAGTGATATCTCGAATAGTGCTCAAAGCTTCCTCCATCGTCATTGTATAAAATCACCATGATAATACTGTATCATATTGGATTTTACCATAGAGAGGCCGATTTTTCAATACAAATCGGGAATGTCACAAAAAGTTTATAATCGATACCGAAAACGTGGAAGAAAAAACCCGTCTTGAGCATTTTCAAGCGTTTAGTATCGGATGATGCATAGCATTTCAAGCTTTGATAATACTAATGAGGAAACAAAAAGTTTTCGGAGGAAAAATATGAAAGCAACAGGCATAGTAAGAAGGATAGACGAGCTCGGAAGGGTGGTCATACCCAAGGAGATAAGGCGCACTTTAAGGATAAGGGAAGGCGACGCACTCGAGATCTATACCGACAGGGAGGGCGGGGTCATCCTCAAAAAGTATTCGCTCGTGGGCGAGCTCGGCGATTTTGCAAAGGAATACGCCGAATCCCTGCATCAGGCGGTCGGGCATATCGCGGTGATCTGCGATAAGGATTCCATCGTGGCGGCGGCGGGCTCATCAAGGAAGGAGCATTCTTTGGGAGCGGCGCTCGCTCCCGAAAAGCCGATAAGCGATGCACTCGATGAGGTTATCGCCATGCGAAAGGGGCAAACGCGGATAGCCGCAAAGGGCGAAGCGATGCTCCCCGTAACGGTCGGAGAGAACGCGAGTGAGCGCTATACGGCGCAGCTCATTCAGCCGATACTCGCGGGCGGGGACGCGATCGGCGCGGTGCTCCTGCTCTCTAAGGAACAGAACGCGGTGTTCTCGCCAGCAGATATCAAGGTCGCCGAGACCGCGGCCTCATTCCTCGGCAGGCAGATGGAAAACTGAAAAATAATCAATAGACAATGATAAAACGGACGGTTCCGGGCTAATACGCCATTGAGCCGTCCTATTTCACTGTAAAATCCAATTGTCAAGCAAATCGCGCAAATATATTAAAAATTTTGGGAATTCTTGGCAGAATTTACCGTAATATAATGAAGCTCCACCGCAATAATTAAGCCATAAAAGGAGGAAAGGAATATGTTTGTAAATATTCCGGCACGATTCTTACTTGAGCTCGGCTTCTTTCCGCAGCACAGCGGCTTCGGCTACCTGGTATACGCCATCGGCATGATCTGCAGCGATCCGATGGGGTATTACTCGGGAAAGACCGATGTGTTCGCAGAGCTCGGAAAGGAGTACGATGTTTCTGTAAACTGCGCCAAGCGCTGTATGCACTATTCGATACAGAGCGCTTGGCATGTACCCGGCAACAACACGCTGCGCGGCTATTTCGCGTCCTGCTCAAAGAACTGTCCGCCCTCGCTCGGCGAGTTCATGTGCAGAGTCGCCCTCGAATTGAACGACAGATACAGCCTTGCGCCGGAAGCGCAGCAGGTGCAGCCGTGGGGAGCTATTGATTCGCAGCGCTTTGAAGCTTTGACGCCAATGCAGAGTAACGCTCGATGACCTCGATTTGAAGATGCTTGAGTCTGCCGCTGAATTCAACGCGGTTCTCGCTCGAAACGGCAGTAAACCTCGTAAAACAACCTGTAAGCTCGATAAAATGCTCCTCGATAAGCTTGATTGAGCCGCTTATATCGCTTATTTCGGCAAGTGCCGACCTCGCAGAGCGCACACGCTCAAGCATTTCATTTGCAATCGCGATCCCGTATTCAATGCTTCTTTCTTCGGAATCGAATCGGATCACCTCGTCGTTAAGTCGATCCACAAGCTGCTTTGAAAGCTCGATTGAGTCGCGAATGGCGCTCAGCTGAAGCTCGTTTGCAGTAACGGTGAGTATCACGCCGTCGCATTTCAGCGGATAAACCAAGCCAGAATAGCCCTGCCCCTTGAGCCTTTCACAAACGCTGTTTGCGGCCGCCTCGGTCGTGTAGCAGGAGGCAAGGATGCGAACGCCCGCTTCACTCGCAAGCGCATAGCCTGCCGCGCCGAGCGAACGCAGGGATGAGATGAGCCCCTGCGCGTTTGCGGCAGAATCATAAACGCCGAGCTGAAGAGAGTAGAGTTCAAGCGGTGGAAGCGCTACCTCGGCCTTGACAGTCGCCTCGGTGTTCTGTGGTGTTGGCTCTGCGCCGGATTCGGGTGTGACGATCACCTCGGGCGTGGGGGAAACCGAAGCATTGCGAGCCTTGCCAAACACATTTTGGGCGATCATTGCGCCGACGGGCGTTGCCACGAAGGCGTAGACGAGTCCCGCGGTCATAAAAGCAAGCAGTATGATGTTTAAAGCGCCGCTGCCGCCGCCCGTATTCCGTGAGTATTGAGCCGATCTGTATGCGCCGCGCGTGCTTCGGCGGCTTCTTCTGCGCCTGTATTCCATGGCTTTTCCTCCGTAACAGATGTTTTGTGCTGTTACGGTATATGCACGGTCCTCCTCGCTTATTACCTGACGTGCGTATAAGAAAGCCGAGAAGGTGAATTAAAACGAAAAAGCAATCAAAAGGCTTGGATGAAAAACCATCCAAGCCTTTATAATCGAGCAAGCCGTAAGCCGAGTTCTGTTTATGTGATCATCTATCTGGGCATACAGTTACCTGTATGCTCGAGCGATTACGGGGAGCATGACGGACAGCCATTGAATGCTCCCATTTCAATCTTGCTCCGAGTGGGGTTTACAGGGCACGCTTCGTCGCCGAAGCGTCGGTGGGCTCTTACCCCGCCTTTCCATCCTTACCGCAAAAGCGGCGGTCTATTTCTGTTGCACTTTCCTTGAAGTCGCCTTCACCGGGTGTTATCCGGCACTCTGTCCTGCGGAGCTCGGACTTTCCTCGCGAATCTCTTCGCGCGATCACTTGGCTTACTCGAGTTAAAACTTATATTAAGCTCTGATTAAAAGCGGACTTAGCCAGAGTTTCGTATTATTAACACGGCGGAAGATTTGCGACCTTACTGCTTACAATACAGTATCCTGCCGCAGTTTTCGCAGCGAACGATACTGTTTGCAGCCTGCACGCGCTTTTCAACAACGGCGGGAAGCGCCATGTGGCAGCCGCCGCATTGACCGTTTGAAAGAATCGCGATAGGCGAAGCATGGTTCTTCTTGAAGGTGGTATAGGTATCAAGAAGCTCATCGGGGATGTTGGCGCGGATAACGTCGAGTTTTTTGTTGAGCTCGTCGATCTTGGGAGCAAAAACCTCCTTCTCTTCATCGCATGCGGTGCGCACGGCGTCATAATCGCGCTTTGCTTTACCCGCCTTGGAGTAAGTGGTGTTGATGGATTCGGTGAGCTTATCGCAGCCCTCAACCAGTGCATTCAGCTCGCGACCGAGGGAGTTGATCCTGCCGACGAGCTTTTCGATCGCCTTCTTCGACTCGGTCAGCTCCTCGGGAGTCGCCTCCTCGTCTGTCTCCATAACGTCGAGTTCGCTCTTTTCAAGGTCATAGTCGTGCAGAAGGCTATCGAGCTGGGTCTGCATCGAGGCAAGCTGAGAGTTTCGAGTTTCAAGCTCCGATTCAAAGCCGTTTATAACTTCCATCTGCTCGCGCAGGAGCTTTTGGAGCTTGCTGCGCTTTTGATAATTCGGGGAGGAATGCATCTCTTTATTCAGTTTGGCAAGCTCCAGTTCGGCCTGCTGATATTCCCAAAGTTTGTCGAGTTGACTCATTTCGATTACCTCCTGAAGATTTATAGGTTACGTCGCGCTTTTCGCAGTGCGAAAAACGGGGGTGCTTCGGCGCGAAACGATGAATTCAACGCCGCTTGTATTGGCTTTAAGGTATTCGATAAGCGGGCGAAGCACTGGATTCTCGGTTTCATAATGACCTGCGGTGATCACGGCAAGCCCCATAACGCCCGCCTCTATCGCCTGACCGTGCTTGCATTCGCCGGTAACGTAGCAATCCGCGCCGTAGGCTTTAGCATAAGCGCAGTCGCCTCCGCCGGAGCCGCCCAAAACGGCGACCCTATGAACCATGCGGTCTTCGCCGCTTATGTGCGCCACGGTGCCGAGCCTCTCTTCAACGAGCCTCGCGAATTCATCCAGCGTCATCGGCTCGCGAAGATCGCCCACGCGCATGATGTTCTCGGGCGGAACTGCCACGGCGTTTTCAATGCCGAGAACGGCGCAGAGCTCGGTGTTCACGCCGCCCTCCGCGGCGTCGAGATTGGTGTGCGCCGCAAAGAGCCCGATGCAGGAACGGATGAGCTTATAGACGGCGGCGGAAGCGGGGTCATCGGGAAGGATGCGCTTTAATCCGCTGAAGATAAGCGGGTGATGTGTCAGCACAAGGTCGCAGGAAAGCTCCGCCGCTTCCTCGGCAATGGCACAGGTGCAATCGAGCGCAACGAGCACCCTGTTGATATCGCTCTTTTCGGTGCCGATAAGGAGACCGCAGTTGTCGAAGTCGAGCGCCGTTTCGGGCGGCGCAAGGGTATTCATAACCTCGATAAAGGCTTTGAGTTCCAAAGGTTAGCCCTCCTTAATTCTTGTTCAAAAGCCGCGCCGATGCGGGTTCAGATCTGCGCATTGAAAAGCTCTATGAGCCTTTTTGTGTTGTCCCTCTCGCGAACGAGCGCCTCGGGCGATCCTCCGCGCTTTGCTGCACGCTCTATCTTTTCTTCCATTATTCCAAGATATCGCTCCATCATCGGAAGTAGCAGTGCTTCGCGTTTTTTGAGCGCCAACGCGCCGAATTGATACCAGTTTTCGGGAAAAAACTCGGGCAGCGGCTCGGCGTTTTCGGGGTCGAACTTTGCCGCTATAAGCTGATAGTATCTTCCCGCGTCGAGGCACACCGTCTCGTCGAGGATATGATACCCGCTTTTGTAAAGATACTCCCTAAGCTCGGCTTCGCCGCGCATGGGTTGCATGACGACGCGCGAAAGCTTTTGCGCAACGCGCTTGCCGCTCTCGAGGATAGCGGCGATAAGCTCGCCGCCCATACCGAGCAGAACGGCGACATCTGCCTCGTATTCAGAGTATCCGTCGAACCCGCCGCATCGGCGAAACTCAAATGCAGCGGAGATCCCGCGCTTTTCGGCGAGAATGCGCGCTTTATTGAGCGATGGCGCGCTTATATCGGAAGCGATGACCCTTTTGCAAACGCCTTCCTTTACGGCCTGAACCCCGAATCGACCGTGGTCGCAGCCGATATCGGCGAGAACCTCGACCTCGCCGAGAAAGGCAAGCGCGCTTTTCAGTCTTGAGCCGATAGCAGGCTCGCGCCTTCTTCTTTCGGGCATATTCGCCCGGATCGTATCGTTCATACAACCGCTTAAAAACGGAACCCAACTCCGTTTGTGGATGTGGGTCCCGCGCATAGCTTAAAGGAATTTGAAAAACTGCCGAAACGAGAAGCTCAGTCCTCGTCATCGTCGTGCTCGCCGAAGATCGGCTTATGGCACTGGGGGCATTTCAAAAGTTCGTCAAGCTCTATCTCGACGCCGCATTCGTCGCAAACGATGGTCGAATCGCAGTCACATTCACAGTCGCACTCGTCGCAATCTCCATCGCAGTCGTCACAGTCGTCGCTGCAGAAATGGAAGTCGTCGTCATCGTCGTCATCCTCGTCGTCGAAGAGGACTTCGTCGTAGATATCCATCGTTTCGAATATCTCCTCGATATCCTCGCCGATGGTGTCGATCTCGTCGGTATTGTCGTCAACAGCGTCGGCGATCTCGCCGATGCAGTCGATTATTGCCTTGAGAAGCTTGGAATTATTGTCGCCCGCGGCGCCAAGCTGCATTCCGTCCGCAAGACCGCGGAGATATTCGGCTTTTTCTCTAAGCATAATTGCCTCCGAAAATCAGCAACGGGACATGTACTCGCCGGTGCGGGTGTCGATGCGGATGCGGTCGCCCTCGTTTACGAAAAGGGGAACGTTGACCGTGTAGCCGGTTTCGACCGTTGCGGGCTTGGTTGCGCCGGTCGCGGTGTCGCCTGCGAAGCCGGGCTCGGTCTCGGTAACGGTCAGCTCAACGAAGTTGGGAGCCGCAACGGAGAAGGCGTTGCCCTTGAAGAAACGGATGGTGACGTTGGAGTTCTCAACGATGAAGTCGATAGCGTCCTCCACCTGGTCGTGGTTGAGTGCGAGCTGCTCGTAGGACTCGTTGTCCATGAAGTAGTAGAGATCGCCGTCGCTGTAGAGATACTGCATCTCGCGGGTCTCGATATGTGCGGTGGGGTACTTGTCAGTAGGCGAGAAGGTTCTCTCAAGAACCGCGCCGGTCATAACGTTCTTGAGCTTGGTGCGAACGAACGCCGCACCCTTGCCGGGCTTAACGTGCTGAAAATCCGCGATGGACCAAACCTGACCGTCAATTTCAACTGTGATACCCTTTCTGAAATCGCCTGCTAAAATCATAATTAAACCTCCGTGGTATAGTTATTGTTTTTAAGTTTTTCCTGAATTACAGGATGATAAGCTCCTTGGTGGTGGAGCAAAGGTTGATGAAGCCGATCTCGGTCAAAACGCAGCAGTCCTCGATGCGGACGCCGCCCAGACCTTCGAGGTAGATGCCGGGCTCAACGGTGATGGTG
>JAFZJT010000060.1 GCA_017553815.1 Clostridia bacterium | reverse complement strand
GAGCGGGCGGATATCGCGGACTGCGGCATCGTCTGCTCCGGAAACTGCGAGGACTGCCCCGCGTTCTATATCGACTGCGACGGCGATTGCGAAGCCTGCCCCTGCTATGAAAACTGCGATGAAGGCGAGGTGTTTTGATATGGCGCGAATATTCAGAATACTCGGCAAGCGCGGAAGGATCACGATACCGTTTGAGATAAGAAGCCGCGTTGGGTTTTCATATAACGATGTGCTGTCATTCGAGGAAGCATCGGACGGCAGAAGCATGATCGTAAAGCGCGAGAAGATCTGCGATAACTGCAGATGCGAAAAACAGCGGGAACCGAGCGAGGACACCGTAACGCTCTTTGATTTTCTGAACGGGCTCTCCGCCGAGCAGCAGAGAGCGGCGCTTGCGCACCTCAAGCTCAAATGGGATGTAAAGGGGATCGTGCTGGATGGAAGACCGTAAACCGCTTTACAGATACTCCCGCCAAGAAGCCGAATCAAGGGAACATCTCGATATCTGGCGCGAAAGTTACCGCGAGAACTGCGCCTGCGCAAGAGCAATAGAACAGGCGATCGCGGACAACTACCGTGATAACACTCTCAACGATATCACGGGAGAGATCATCTCACGATACGGCTTCGACCGTATGAATTGGGTTCTTGCAAACACCGTTAGGCAGAAAGTTTACGACGGCAGGTTCTCCGATGAAAACAAGGCATGGGCGGCGAGCTTCTTCATACCCGGCGATGAGAACAACCACCGCTTTGCCGTGAATTCGCACCCGGGGCTTGTGAACCTTGCTATAGACCAAGCCCGAAGCGCATGGAAGAAGCTCGGGCTCTTCGACGGCTTCCACTGCACTGATGAGACCGACTACACAGGGAAGCTGCTGATAATGAGAGCGGATTCGCTCAAAGAGGAATACCGAACCCCCGACTTTCAGCTATTCTTTGCAAAAGGCGGCTTTGGGTGCAGAGAGGATACGCTAGGAAGAAAGGTGTTCGGGGCTTTCCTCAAGGATGGAGAGGAAACGAGCTTCACACGATGCGACTTTATAGGCGTGATAAAGGATGAATTCATCCCCGATTGGGCTAAGGAAAAGCTCGATGAGATGCAGAACCCCAACGGCGATGAAACCGAAAGCGCTTCGGTTGAAGACATTTCTATTGGAGGTATCGAATAATGCGGCTCAAGATCTATCAGATAAACTCCGAAAGGGATAAAAACCGTGTTAAGTTTCAAAGCCTCGACAGCTTGAAAAAGCTTCAGCCGGATGAAACCATTGATCCTTCCCTGTATGATGAAGTCCTTGATGCGGAGATCGACGAAACGGGGCTCGAAGGGATATTCAGCCGCTTCAACTCCGAAGGCCATCCGCTCTTCAGAGGACATTCGCTCTCGGTCTCAGATGTTGTCGTCATCGAGCAGGGCAATTCCATGACCGCTGTCGGCGAGATAACTATCCGAGAGGGCGGCATCGTCACTCAAACGCAGAGATTCGCGGAGCTTGCGGACTACAACGCAAGGATAGCCGAGCTTACGGAAAGCGGCGAGGACTTTGAAGCGCGGGATATGGCAGGTCTTAGCATCCCAATGAAGGATATGCCGAAACCCGGCGCATACTTCTGCGACAGCATCGGCTTCAAGCCCGTTGCTTTCGATGAAACCCTAACCGAGAAGCCGGACGACCTTATGCGGATCGTGTATGTTGAGCCGCACAGAGCGCCGTATGCTTCCATGATACCGAACACGCTTGAAGCAAAGCAGAAAGCGGTCGGCGACGGGCTTATAGAGGTAACATACAACGGCGACGGCACTTGCCTTATCTCAAACGATGAATCAAAGCTCATAGGCATGGACGGCAACAGAAGGATATGGGATGGGAACTGTATCATTGCAGGTCCTTTTTTCGTTTGCGGCGATGCAGGCGAAGAGTTCAGAGGTCTTACGGACGAGGAGGTGATGAGATATATGGACAGATTCGCGGAGGTTGAGGATATAAGCACCGAAGAAGTAGAAGCCGATATGGGCTTCACCATCTACACCATCAATTAAATTACGGAGGTAATAAAAATGGCAAAGAAGAATGAATCCAAAGAAACCGTCAACAGGGAGAACGAACAGCGCGAGCAGGCCGCCGAGCCCAAGCGCGCAAATCCGTATGTTGAGGCTCGCATCGACAGGCTCATCGACTATGCGAATTCAAAGGTCAAAGCGAGCGCCAGCGCAAGCATCGGAGGCGCGTTCGCCATACACGGCATCCGCGTTATCGAATCGCAGAACGGACTTTTCGTGCAGATGCCTCAAAAGTCATTCCAAAGGGACGGCAATACCGAGTACAGGGATATTTTCCATCCCATAACCGCCGAAGCCCGCAGCGAGCTCTACAATAAGGTGCTCGAAGCATACGAGCAGAAGCTTGCCGAAGCGGAAAATGAGGATGAAGGGGAAACCGAAGAACAGGACGATGAGTCCGACTTCGATGAATATGCGGAGGAAGCGTCCGGTCCCGTTTTAGGTATGTGATTTAATATATTTTCGGTTTTCGCTGGACATTCGCTCATTCTTTAGATATGCTGATGAATGAGGTGATGATTCGATGAAGATGAAACGCATAACGGCAACGGTATTATGTGCGCTTATGCTCCTTGCTGCCGGATGTTCAGCGGAAAAACCGGCGCCGCAGCCTGCGGTCACCGCAAACCCCACTGCATATTCTGCAGAAACGGCAGGAACTGAAATCCCGACGGCAACGCCGGAGCGAACCGAAGCGGCATCGGAAACGGCGCTGCCGTTTGCAGGTGAAACGCCGAAACAAACCGCTGCGCCGCAGACGGCGCCAAAGGAAACGGAGCTGCCGCAGCAAACGGAAACGCCGACTGCTGCGCCGAGCCATTCGCCCACCATGCAGCCGACTGGAACGCCGCGGCCTACGACTACGCCGGAGTCCACGGCAGCGCCAACGCCAACAGCGACGCCGAAAGCCACGATAGCTCCGACGCCAACGGCGACACAAAAGCCCACGGCAGCGCCAACGCCAACAGCGACGCCAAAGCCGACGGCGATTCCAACGCCAACAATTACGCCGAAGCCGACGTCAACACCCACCCCGAAACCTTCCGCTGCCCCAACGCCCGAAGTCAACCCGCTTCAGCCGATAGAGTACTACGTCCAATATGCTGTCGACTATGCATTGAGCCGAGGATTGTATCTGGACGAGAGCGCAAGCGTTTCATGGGAT
>JAFZJT010000059.1 GCA_017553815.1 Clostridia bacterium | reverse complement strand
TCATCGCACGCCGTTCCTGAAAGCATCTTTTCACACCAGGCAATCTCATGCCCGATCTCTTCGGGGGTCTTTCGCGGCATGCTGTCGATATGCTCGAGAACGCGCTTTTTTTAATGTTCCGTCGCGTCGGTTTCCTCCGAAAACCTCGCTCTATTCGTTCTTTAAGATAGATTACCGCTCAAGCTCTCGATAAGCCCGCTGCATCATGCGGCAACGTCCTGTCAAGTCGCTTCAAAATCGCCCGTATACCACGGGTCGGCAACCTCGCGTCCATTTCTTACGGTATGGTTGAGAAGTGTAGCCGATCACTCACTCTTTAATACCGAAACAAGATATTCAACATTCTGCGATACCGGAAGTGTTCCATCGATCTTGATAACTGGGCACCGAACTCCTTCAAGCCACCTCGTAACATAAGCCTCTGATCGACCGTCAACTATCGAAAGCCGATGATTTTCCTTATCGAACAAATCACCGCCTTCCTTCATTCGATCACCGAACTTACGATATGATCTTTCGCGAACTCGTTTGTGCCTCTCCTGCCTCGGAACCTCTATCAGTATGATCGACTCCAGTGCATATATAAATTTGTCTCCATAGTTTCCTTTAACAGCCGCAAATACAAACCTACTGTCCCGCGATATCATATTCTCAAGGATCGTTATAACCTCTTGCTTACTTCTGGGGTTTGCAAATTCATACTCGTCATTTTCTTTCGGAAAGAATAAATCTTCATTGTCGATAAACCGATAGCCCAGTTTTTCAGCCAAATCTTTCCCCAACGTACTCTTTCCCGTACCGTTGAGTCCGCATATAAGAATTCCCATTGCCTTCTCCTAAAGCATACAGCAGTTTCCATCCGCCATTGTTCTGCGCCGTTGTTTAGCACTAAGTTATCATGCAATCGAGGCTGTTGAAGTTCTCCCTTATTAAAAGCGACGCTATGGACGGCATATCCCCGCGCTCGAGATACCACCGTGTCCATGAATAATTATCTATGCCACACCGATAGCGGTCGAAGAACATGGCAAGACTCTCCCTAATAAACTGCGGCTCGGGTCTTGCAATCGAATAGGAGATGATATGCGTGTCCTCATGGAAATCGACGCATTTGACAGCGTCGTTGTATAATGCGTTGAGATTCTTTGGTATGAAGCTTGCCTTATCCTTGCGGTTTGTTACTTTACTTGCGTGTTACAGAAGGCTTTTTGCAGCGCTCGGATCCGCCGTCCAATACTCGCTGATTTGCCGTCACAGCTTTGTGCGAATTATGATGCAAGCCACCCCGAGCACGGCAAGACCGAGCCCGACGATGAATGAAACCGTCATTCGGCGGTACAGCTTGACGAAGTGCAGCGCCGAGCCGTCGAGAGCATGATAGTATCCGTACCTATTGAGCGCGGCAAATAAAAGCGCCAAAATGCTCGCGGCGATGAGAGCTACTCCTATTATCAACAAGAATTTCTTCATTGTGTGTTCCCCCTGTAGTGTTTGCGGATCGCTTTATGCCTCGTGCTCAGTTCCGAGCAGCTCGATATCCTCCGCATAGGGCTTCATTCCTTCTATGAGTATGGAAGCTACCTCGGAAACATCCATCCTGAGCATATCACAGCCCGTTTTGATAAGCTCCCTGTCGCATTTTGCGGCAAAGCGCTTGTCCTTGAATTTATTCATTAAGCTCTTGACCTCAAGGTCGGATATGCCGTTCGGCCTCATGCGGGCGCAGGCCTGGATTATTCCGGTCAGCTCGTCCACGGTATAAAGGCTCTTTTCCATGTTCGTAACGGGCTCAACGTCCGTACAGCTGCCCCAGCCGTGGCTCAGTATCGCCCGAACATCGGCCTCGTCCACGCCCTCGGCAATAAGCTCCTTTTCGGTGTGCTTTAGGTGCTCTTCGGGGTATTTTTCATAATCGTAGTCGTGCAGATAACCGATCGCCATCCAATGCTCGCGATCTTCGCCGAAATGATCCGCCATTGCGCCCATAGCGTACATAACGTTCTTCGCGTGGATGATCAGATGGTGCTCGGTGACCTCACGGTCTTTCAGCTCGATGGCTCTTTCAATTGTTAGCATGCTCTAGGCTCCTTTCGGTCATGTAATATATTGTGATTTTACCATAAAACGAACGATTTCACAATATAAAATCGGTTTTTCATTTCAAAACTGCCCTACGGCCGATAATCCGTGATTATCTCAAGAATACCCTTCTCATAAATATTCCCGTTCAGCACGTCGCCGTTCGGTGAGAACGAAACCGTCCGCACGTCAAAGGGGTTCTCATCATAAGGGCAGACGTGGGAGGCGCCGTCCTTGAAATACTCCGCGAGATACTTTATCGCATTGCCCGAAGGGAAAATGACGTTGCCGCCGTTGAGCGGAATATTCAGGTGATCGAATTCCTTTATCAGCTCGCGCGTTCTGTTGTTGTATGGGTTGGCATCCTCCGCGCTGACGAGCCATGCGGGCTGAAGCTTGATGGGAATACCCTCTTTAACCGCGCATTCGGCGAAAAACATAACGGGCTCAAGCGGGATGGTCTCCTGATGGAACGCATCGACCGACAAAAGCAGGTTATTCACTCCGCTCTCGGATAGGTTTCGGGCAACCTCGGCAATGCGCTCGCGATCCTTTGTAAAATAGCCGTTCGTTATCACCTGCCGCTTGCGGATACCTAGATCAGTCGCAGCGCGATGGATGGCGCAAACAATATCCGGATAAAGCAGCGGCTCGCCGCCGAAGGTCATCAGCGATTCTATGCGATAATGCGCGCAAACTTCGCGAACCGCATTGACAGCGATATCCGCGTCGATATGCCACGGGGCCGATTCGTGACCGCCCTGGGAGCAATGCTTGCATCTTCCGGTGCAGGCAAGCGTCACTTCAAACTCTATTCTTTTCAGATTTTTCAAGTATTCGTTCATTCTTATAGTTCCCATTCGATATTTTCTGATTCATGCCGGAATCAATCGTTCTGTTGAAAGTTCAATTCCTTCTTCGCTTCCTCGGCGGCAGCGGCATCGCCGCTTTCAACAGCCTTTTTCAGCCAAAATTCAGCCTTTTCGCGGTTCTTGTCAACGAATATTCCGCGATTGTAGAACCGCCCCACAAGCTCCATGCCCTTTCCGTGCCCCGCGTTCGCTGCTTCGAGATAAAGCGCATAAGCCTTTGCTAAATCGATCTGCGTGCCGTAGCCGTAATGAAAGCATATCCCAAGATTGTAGGCGGCGTCGATATGCCCCATCTCATGCGCCTTTGTCAGCAGCTCAAACGCCAGATCGTTGTCCTCGGGTACACCGTCGCCGTAGATGTGCTTCATTGCAAGTTCAAACATTTCCTGTGCGGTCATTGAAATCTCATTGTCCGTTTGTGTGTTCATAGGCTTATGAGGTAAGCTCTTGGGTGAAGCTTCAAACCAAAGCCAAAACTGCCGCTTCACCGCTTCCTCGTTATCATATAGATACTTTATCCTCGCAAGGGAAAGCTTTGTCTCCTCAGCTCCGATATCGCGCTCCGCATCGTTTGCTGAAAAAAGCGCCCTTTTTAGATTGTATTCAAGCCATTCTATCCAAGTGTAGGCCAAGCCGAATACGGAAGAATAATTCCTAAAGCCATTATCGTAATATGCAAGATAACCGTCGAAAAACGCTTTCAGTTTTGCAAAATCGAGCTTGAAGATATCGGCGCCCGCCCATTGCAGCGAGAGCCGAACAGCGCTTATAACAGGGTTGCCGCGCTCCAAGCATTCAAGGTCGATAACATAGGGCTTGCCGCCGTCCCACATAACATTCTTCGGGTCCATGTCCTCGTTCACGATGCACTCGAAAGCGGGGAGCGCCGCGCGCGCCTTATTTAGTTCATTTTGAGCGTGCTCGAGCAAACCTTTGTTTTCATCAAGCAGTTTTCCAAGCGCGCAGCTCTGCTTTGATGCTTCTTTGGCGTATTTATCCCAATTGAACGCGCTTGCTTCGGGTTCACTTCGTTCGGTTTTAGTGGGAGCTATTGCGTGCATCTTGCCCTGAATGCTTCCTGCGATGCGGCATTGTTCGATAGTGATATTGTTTGGGTCGGTGATGCTGCCGTTCTGCCAGCGAAAGATATAGAAATACTTGCCCTCGCAGCTTTGCATTTTGCATCCGTCAAGCGCGATGGCGGGCACTATGGGAAGCCCCGCAGCCTCCAAAATGCTTTCCAAAGCCTCGGCAGTTCTGAAATTTTCCAAGGCTTCGGGGCGTTTCATGATATTCGGGTTAAGGTGCTTGAGTGCAAAGCAGCCCTTCTCGGTTTCGACCTTGAACATCCTATGCAGAAAGCCGCCGGAAACGGATGCGATCGGGAAACGCACCGCGCCCAAGCCCCTATCCATAAACAGTTTTTCAATTACGTTTTCAATCATACCGTTTGCCGGATTTATGGCGATCACAGCAGCCTGTTCCAGCCTTCAAGCAGCACGGGGTGCCCGTCCACGTACCTGTTGCGGAACACCTCCGCTTGATCCCTGTTTGCGACTATCTCCTCGGGGTACTTTCGGTTGATCTCCTCAAACTCGCCTGCGGTTATCTCGCTCGTGGTGATATAGTCGTCGTTCCTGTTCGGATAGCCGTGCCATGCAAAATACTGCCGCTTGCCGTCAACGGTTCGATAGCCGCAGCCGAATCGGACTTGATTCGAGATAACGCGAAAGAAATAATCCTTATCGTTGTTCATTTCAGCCTCCGTGGTTTTCGTTATATTCCTCTATTGATTTTGAGTAGGCACTCCTTCAATTACGGCAAGCGCCGATACAGCGCGAACGATCGCCTCATTTGCGCGCGGGAAGAATCTCGAGCCAATAGCCGTCCGGGTTCTGTATGAAATATATGCCCATAGCGTGGTTTTCAAAGCTGATGCAGCCCATCTTCTCATGCAGTGCATGCGCGGCCTCGAAATCGTCCGTGCGGAAGGCAAGATGAAATTCCTCTTCGCCGATGTCGTTGGGCTCGGGATGGTCGCGAAGCCAGGTGAGCTCAAGCTCAAACTCGCTTTCATCGTTTCCGATATAAACGATGATGAAGGAGCCATCCTTCGCCGTGACAGTGGATGGTTCTAAGCGCAGTATAACTTATCTTTCCTTAGATTGCAAGAAGGTTTATTTGTCTTTGCTTCCGTTTAGCGGATGCTTTTTTGCCTGCCGCTTACGAATAAAACGAGGATCGTATATCATCTGGAATACGAGGAAATTACAAATAAAAGAACGAAATATACATTGCCCGATAATGGCGCGCAAGTCAAAGCTGTGCTATAATATAATCGGTATTTTCTGTTCGCGGATATTCGCGGGCAAATAAACAATGGAGGAAATACAAATGAGAACAAAACGGCTTTCGGCACTGCTCCTCGCGGTGCTGATGACGCTCTCGCTTCTCCCGCTCTCCGCTTTTGCAAGAGAGGGCGCGTCCGTGCGCGATACAGAGGTGATCGTTAAGTGGGACTTTGAGTCCGAAACGAACACCGCATCCGAAGCGAACGCGGCCAACATCGGTGCAGCCGTCACAAGGGAAAGCTCGGACATAGTGTTCAGCTATACAGGCGGCGACAACAGCAACGAGGCGCTCAGCTCCACATATTGGAACGAAGCAAGCGCCAACGCACCGAAGTACTATACCGCTTCGGTGGACGCGACCGGCTATGAGGGACTGAGCGTCAGCGCGGCGTTCCGCGCCTCGAACACCGGCCCCAAAAACATAGCGCTTCAGTACAGCCTCGACGGCGCTGAGTTTACCGAAGTTACCGGCGGCCTCGTAGTGCTGAACGGCACAGCGTGGGGCAGGCTCAGCAGCGTTTCGCTTCCCGCGGATGCAGACGGCGCTTCCACGCTCGTGCTGCGTTTTGCGGTCACGGACACCGTAAGTGCAAACGGCGGAACCATCGCTTCGAGCGGCACGCTCCGCATCGACGATCTTACCGTCAGCGGTACTGCTTCTGAGGACGATCCTCAGCCCCAGCCCACGCCAGATCCCGGCGAAGGCAAGGTCATGTGGATCAGCGAGGCGCTCGCGGCCGAGGACGGCACCGAGGGTCTCTGCGTCAGCGGCATAGTTACCTTCATCGACGGAAGGAACGTTTTCATCGAGGACGGCACCGGCGGCATCGTGATCTATCTCAACGCTGCTTTGAGCACCCTTTCGCTCGGCGACCGCATCACCGCGACCGGTACCCGCGCGACCTATAAGGGTCTGCCCGAGCTCTCCGGCGTTGATGCGACAGATCCCGAACAGTTCGCCGTTGACTCAAGCGGCAACGAACTGCCCGTCATGGATGCAACCATCTCCGATATCCTTGAAAACAGCGCCGATCTTCTCTGCCGCAGGGTCAAGATCAGCTCCGCGGTCATGGGCGCTGTGAACAACGGCGGCAACACCCCGCTCACTCAGGGCGACGCTTCAATGAACATCTACAAGATGCCCGCAAACGATGCGGTCGAGGGCGACACCGTCAACGTTACCGCAGTGGTCGGCATCTACAATACGCTCCAGCTTCGCGTTGCGCTCGCCTCCGACGTCGAGGTCGTGGACGACGCAGACGAAACGCCCGATCCGACCGAGGCTCCCTCGGAGCCCCCCGCTCCTACCGAGGTTCCCGATCCGAGCGATCCCATCTACGACCCGATCGATCCCGAGGATTATCCCAATTATATGACAATCGATCAGGTGCTCGCTCTGACCGAGACAGGCGACTCAGTCACCGTCGTCGGCCAGGTAGCGATGAAGTTCGGTAATTTCGGCAACCTCAACAGCGCCGTGCTCGGCGACGTTGTAAACAACGAGATAATAGGTCTTCAGATCTACGATATGAATAATATCGACAGCTACGTCGTAGGAAGCGTCGTGGCAGTCATCGGCACCGTCGGCGATTACGGCGGAGTGCGCCAGCTTTCGAGCATCACTCAGGTTCAAGTGCTCTCCACCGATAAGGAGCCGATGCAGGCGCAGGAGGTCACGATCTCCGAACTCCAGAGAAATATCGAGAATTATCTCTCCGAGTTCGTCGTAATAAAGGACGCGATCCTCGGCGCATACAGCTCCTCCGGCTCCACCCAGATCAGCGACTCCGATGGCAACACCATCAACATCTACCGCGCGGCGGCCTATCCGGAGGGCTTGAGCGAGAGCGACACTGCGGACGTATACGCGGTCGCATCCAAGTACAACGCAAACGTACAGCTCCGCAACGGCTCAGAGAACGATTACCGTTCAGAGGCAAACGCTTACATCACCATCGCCGAGGCGCTCGCGCTTGAGGTGGGCGAGGAAGCAACCGTTCGCGGTGTTGTGACCTTCATCGACGGCAAGAACGCCTATGTTCAGGACGATACCGGCGCTATCAATCTGTTCCTAACCGCTGTTTGCTCCGAACTCGCGATCGGCGATCTCGTTCAGGCTAAGGGAATAAGGGACAACTACAAGGCGCTTCCCGAACTAAAAAGCATCGATCCCACGAATGAAGAGCAGTTCAGGATCATCTCGAGCGGCAACCGACTCCCGATCGAGTCCACAACGCTCTCTGATATCAACGCCGATTCCGCCGCTTTCATGTGCCGCCGCGTGCTCCTTTCAGGCGTGACGCTCGGCACGATCAACCTCACAGGCAACACGCCGATCATGCAGGACGGCGAGAGCGTGAACGTTTACCGCATCCCCGAGACCGAGTTCGTTGAGGGCGACGTGGTGAACATGATCGCGATCGTTTCGACCTACAACAACGCGACCCAGCTTCGCGTCGTCAGCGCCGCGGATATCACCGCGCATACCGAGCTTGCCGACCCCATCGGCGACGATCAGTTCGACGAAGGCGTTATGACCATTCCCGAGGTTATCGCGCAGCCCGATTCCACGAGCGTAACGGTCATAGCGCAGCTCGTTTACCGCTTCGGCAACTACGATTCCATCAACTCCGCAATCCTCGAGGACGTTATCGACGGAGAGATCCACGGTCTTCAGATGTTCAACTCGCTCGATGATTACGAGCTTGGCGACGTGCTCAAGATAACCGCCACCAAGACCACCTACGGCGGTGTTCCTCAGATCCAGAGCGCGGTTACGGTTGAAAAGCTCTACCATGAGGATCCAATTCCCGCTCAGGAGTTCGCGACCTTCGCCGACATGCTCGCCGAGAAGGAAAACCTGCTCTCCGAGTACGTCAAGGTGCGAACAGTCACCCTCGGCGTCTACAACGACAACGGCTCCACCATCGTTACCGACTCCACGGGTACAAACATGCCCATCTATCGCGCTGCGAGCTACGCGCCCTACCTCGTTACGGCGGGCGAGGTCGTTGACCTCTGCGCGGCGCTCTCCAAGTATTCAACCACATGGCAGTTCAGGGGCGGCGAATACTTCGGCGACAACAAGGCGCCCATCATCATCCTCGACACCTTCCTCGATGCGGCAGTCGGGGTCGATTACGACGTGGCGGTTGAGGTAGTGGACGATTACGGCGTCGATACCGTGATCATGACCTACACTGTCGGCAACGCGACCGATACGCTCGTTATGGCTCTTTCGCCCGTAAACGGCAAGTATCGCGCCACCGTTCCCGGCTCCGCCATCACCGCGGGCAGCGAGTACCTCGAGCTGACCTTCGCCGCTGTGGACGATCACGGCCTCATCAGCGAAGAGAGCACGCAGGTGCCGATCGTGGACGATCCGCAGGTCGTGGAGGTGTTCCCGAAGGCCAATTCCGCAACGCATGAGGACAAAACCCCCGAGATCAAGGTCGAGTTCGCAAACGCGGGCGAGAATCCGAGCATCACCATCAACGTAAACGGCATCGAAGGCACGACCTCAGTTGAGGGCAATTTCGCGATCTTCAACTACGAGGGCGAGCTTGAGGACGCCAAGTATAAGGCGGTCGTTACTATCGTGCGCGAGGACGGACAATCCGTTGAGTTCAGCTGGATCTTCTTCGTAGGCGAGCCTCAGTACGGCTTCTACTTCGGTCAGCTCCACAGCCACACCGCCGAGTATTCGGACGGCGCCGGCACGCTTGAGGACGTGTTCAATTATGTGACAGGGCTTCCCGAGAGCGAAAACGTGCAATTTGTGGCGATCACCGACCACTCCAACTACTTTGACAACAAGACCGACCTCGGCGACTTCGAGAACCCCGAATCGGGCATCATCGCCGCGAACGGCCATTCCAAGTGGTACAACTACACCACCCAGATCGATTCCTTCAACACCCGCCAGAGCGACGTTATCTTTATCGGCGGTTATGAGATGACCTGGTCCGGTCAGTACGGCCACATGAACACCTATAACTCCGTCGGCTTCGTTTCCCGCCAGAACAGCATCTACACCGTTCAGGGCGGCGCGGGCCTCGTGGCGTACTACGACCTTATCAAGCAGTACCCCGACACCATCCATGCCTTCAACCATCCCGGCACGACCTTCGGTAACTTCGAGAACTTCGGCTATTATGACGTTGCGGCGGATATGGTGATAAACATGGTCGAGGTCGGCAACGGTGAAGGCGCCATCGGCGGCTCCGCGTACTGGCCGAGCTACGAGCAGTACACCCTTGCGCTCGACATGGGCTGGCACGTTGCTCCCACGAACAATCAGGACAACCATAAGGGTCGCTGGGGCAACGCTAACACCGCGCGCTCCGTCGTCGTGACCGAGAACTTCTCCGAGGAAGGCATCTACGATGCGATGAGGAATCGCACGATGTACGCCACCGAGGACAAGAACCTCGAGGTGCTCTATATGCTGAACGACGCTATGATGGGCACCGTTATCCCGCACGACGAGGAGAATCCCATCGAGGCCGTCAACATCTACGCCTCGATCAACGATCCCGACGGCGAGAGCATCGGCAGGGTTTCCGTGATCGTGAACGGCGGCATCACCGCGCACGTCGAGGAAGTTTCCGGCTCCTCCGCCGTTATCGAAGTCACCCTTCCCAACGACTACTCCTACTATTTCCTCAGGATCGAGCAGAGCGACGGTGATATCGCCGTGACCGCGCCCGTTTGGGTTGGCGACGTATCCAAGGTCGGCATCGCGGACGTTACCACCGAGACCGTTATCCCCGTTCGCGACGAGGAGATGACCTTCGTTACCGATCTTTACAACTACGAGACCGAGAACTTCACCATCGAGAGCGTCAGCTACTATATCTCGATCGGTCAGAATGCTCCGGTTCTCCTCGACACCATCGAAGATGCGGGCATCATCGCGCTGAATTCCGAGCGTCAGCTCAGCTACAACTACACTCCCACCGCGCTCGGCGCGCAGAAGTTCGTTGTAACCGTTACGGGCTATCTCGGCGAAACGCTGATGCAGTTCACCCATTCCTATGACATGGTCGTGCTCGATCCCTCCGAGCTTCTTGACGTCGGCATCGACTACGGTCATGCGAACTTCTACGTTTCGGGCAACTATGCGGGCTCCGACGCAGCCTTCATCGAGCTTATGGCTCAGAACGCTATCCGCACGAACTACATCCGCGCGGGCGAGCTGACCTATGAGAACATCAAGGATCTGAGCATGCTGGTTCTGACCGTTCCTTACGTCGGCTGGCAGAACGTCGGCGAGGCGAACCTCTACAGCCAGGACGAGCTCGACGCCATTGCGCAGTATGCGCAGAACGGCGGCAACCTGATCGTTTGCTCCAAGTCCGACAGGGGCGATCCCGCAAACGCCGCGGAAATGGCTTCCACCATCTCCAACGCAATTCTCGAAGCGATCGGCACCGACACGAGGATCGTGCGCGGTATCGTTGTAGACAACGAGGAGAAGGCGAACGAGGCGTACCGCCTGTACTTCACCTCCGAGGATAACTACAACTACACCTGGAACGGCGAGCCCGTGTGGCTTCTGACCGACGTGCTTGAGACCACGAACAATTCGTTCTCCTGCTACAACGGCGCGCCCGTCACCCCAGGCGCAAACGCGATCCCGGTAATCAACGGCTATTCCACCACTTGGGGCGCAAGCTATACCGATAGTTTCACCGGCTCGAACTACGTGCCCAACTACGAAACGGACACCGTGACCGTGCCGATGGGCGAGGTTTCCGTGATGACGCTTGAGAACCTTCCCGCAGGCGGCTGGCTCATCACTTCGGGCGTCACCTTCTTCTCGACCTTCGAGGTGCAGGTGGAGATCGAAAACGCCACCACGCTCCAGAACTCCAACTATCAGCTCGTTATGAACATCATCAACAGTCTGATTCCCGAACCTACCATCACGCCCATTGCGGAAGTGAACGCGGCCGATGAGGGCGTCAAGTTCACCGTTGAGGGCTACGTCACCTCCAACGCTTCGGGCTACGATCAGAGCACCGCGTTCTTCGACTGTATCTACGTACAGGACGATACGGCGGGCATCAACCTCTTCCCGGTAGCGGGCGACTTCCATATCGGCCAGTACGTCCGCGTAACCGGCGTCACCGGCTCCTACAACGGCGAGCGCGAGCTTCTCGTTACCAAGATCGAAGCGGTCGAAGGCCATGAGGAGCAGATCATCGAGCCTCTCGAGCTCACCGCTGAAGAGGCAATGAGCACGGCGTACACCGGAACGCTCATCAAGGTAAACGGCACCGTTGAAGAGCTCGGCTATTCCTCGGACGGCGCGCTCGAGACCATCATGGTGCGCGACGACACCGGCGTTTCCCGCGTGTTCATCGACGGCTACATCATGTCCGACTATATCATCGAGATAGCAGTGGGCGATCGCGTTTTCGCGATCGGTCTTGCCTCGATAACGGTCGATACTGAGAGCGCGGACGGCGGCTTCATCCCGCGTATTCGCGTTCGTAACCGCGCCGAGATCGAGGTGATCTCGCCCGCACTGCCGGATATCGACGGCAACGGCGACTGCGACACCGCCGATGCACTGATGATCTTGCGCTGCGTCATGGAGCTTATCGAGTGCGATGAGGAAACGATCGCGCGTATGGACG
>JAFZJT010000058.1 GCA_017553815.1 Clostridia bacterium | reverse complement strand
TGATCTGAACCCAAAAAGTTAGACAAAAGAATTAAATCAAGCAGCTTTGAGGGCTTTCTTTCTGTGAACAGCAGGAGGCAAGCCCTTTAGCTTGGCTTTTATACGACGGTTATTATAGTAGTCAAGGTACTCGATCAGCTCTGCTTTGAACTGATCCAAAGAATCGAACTCTTTCAGGTAAAGCAGCTCGCTCTTCAATAGTCCGAAGAAGTTTTCCATCACAGCGTTGTCAAGGCAGTTGCCTTTTCTGCTCATGCTCTGCTTGATACCATGCTCCTTTAGCAGCTTCTGATACTGCTTGTGTTGGTACTGCCAGCCCTGGTCGGAGTGCAGGATCGGTTCTGCCCCTCGGGGCAGAACCGACAGCGCCCGCTGCGCCATGTCCATTACCATGGACAAAACCGGCCTGTCGCTGATTGTGTAGCTCACAATATCGCTCGAATGAAGATCGAGTATCGGTGACAGATAGAGCTTCTGTCCGAAAAGGGAGAACTCCGTGACGTCCGTCACCCACTTCTCGTTCGGCGCCTTCGTGCTGAAATCTCTCTCGAGAAGGTTAGGAGCGATCTTGCCGACTTCACCCTTGTAGGAGTGATATTTCTTAATGCGCACCGTGCATTTTATCTTCTCTTCATTCATCAATCTCAGTACGGTTTTGTGATTGATGACATAGCCTCGGTTGTGCATCTCCATCGTTATCCTTCGATAACCATATCGCCCCTTGTTCTCATGGAATATGTCAGCGATCTGCTTTTTTATCTCGCCGTACTTGTCCTCATCCTTCATATGCTTGACGTAGTAATAGTACGTCGAGCGAGGAAGCTTTGCTATATCCAATAACAGCGTGATCTTGTTTTCATGCCTCAGTTCCCAGATCACTTGCGCCTTTTGTTTTGGCGTTCCTCTTCGAGAACCAAGGCCTTCAATTTTTTTAGGTATGCGTTCTCCGCTCTCAGCCTTTGCAGTTCAGCAATCAGATCCTCTTCGACCTCCGGTTTGAGATGCTTCGGTGGCCTTCCGGTGCTCTTCCTGCCTCGCCGCTCAACATACAGACCCTCCAGACCTTCTTCAAGATAGATGCGTTCCCATGATGAAACACGCGTGTCTCGACTGATATCAAATCGCCTCGCAGCTTCACGGTAACTTAATCCTTCTTTTCGCATGGTCTCTACGACCATCTGTTTGAATTCGCCGGTGTACTTCTTGTTTGCTATTCCTTTTGGCATATAAAATCACCCCACTTGTTAGTATTATACCACATGTCTAACAAATGGGGTGCAGTTCACAAAGGGTTGCGCCCAGTAAAATACTTTTTAAGCGTTTATTATTTGTTATTCGCCCGTCTGCCGCCGCGCGTTACGCCTGTAATACACCGCCATCGCCGCGAGCGTCAGGCTCCATGCGATAACATAGGATATGCTGATGCAGAAGAGCGTCGGGAAGAGCCTGTAAACAACGAGCACCCAAAAAACGCGGAAAAGGCAGATGCCCACGCCCGTTATGATTATCGGCTTCGTGTCGCCGCAGCCGCGAAGCGTACCCGAAAGCGTTTCTATCGCGGTCCAGATAAAATAGAACGGAACGAAATAGAGAACCAGCGTGTACGTCGTTGAAATAACCTCCGCTTCCCTCGTGAAAAGCTTCAGCGCCTGCGGCGCGGTCGTTATTATGAGCGCGCTCATTACGACCGTCATTATGCTGAAGAGCTTGAGACCCGTTTTGACGCATCCGTGCACCCTGTCGTGCCGCCCCGCGCCGTAGTTCTGGCCCACGAAGCTCATCACCGCCGCATTCGTCGCCTGCGCCATGGCCCAGTAGAAGCCGTCGAGCTTGCCCGAGAGCGACCACGAGGCCACCACAATGGTGCCGAGCGAGTTCACCGCAACCTGTATCACCATGTTTGAAACGCTGTACATACTCGCCTCAAGCCCCGAAGGAAGGCCGATGCGCATCATTCGCTTGAGCATATCGCGGTGCAGACGAATATTCTTCAGCTTCAGCTTGTAGGGCTGTTTTGTTGTAAAAAGCGTAACGGTCAGAAGCAGGCAGTTCACACATTGGGAGATCACGGTCGCAAGCGCCGCGCCCTTAACGCCCCAGTTGAATCGCGCGATAAAGAGCAGGTCGAGCGCGATATTTATTACGCAGGCTATCGCCATGAAGATGAAGGGGCGTGCCGAATCGCCCACGGCGCGTAAAAGCGCACTTTCGGTATTCAGCATCAGCACCGCGGGCGTTACCGCGAAGCATATCCTGAGATAGACGACCGCGTCATCCATCGTTTCGGCGGGCGTTTTCATTATCTCAAGCATCTTGGGCGCAAAAATAAAGCAGACCGCTCCGCAGACGAGCCCGAAGAGAAGGCTGAACGCGGTCGCCGTGCCCGTCGCCCTGCCGAGCTCGCCATCCTCGTTCGCGCCGAAGATATGCGAAATTACAACCGTTGCGCCGGTCGAGAGCGCGATGAAGAAGCCGATGAAGAGGTTCAGTATCAGCGCCGCGCTTCCGCCGACGGCAGCAAGCGCCTCGCTTCCGACGAATCGCCCGACTATCGCCGCATCCACCGCGTTATAGAGCTGCTGAAACCAGGTTCCCGCGAGTATCGGAATGAAGAAGAAAATGAGGCTCTTTCCGATGGAGCCGCCCGTCAAATCGCCCTTTTTATTCTTTATTGCCGCATTATCCATAAAAATTTATCCCACAAAGCACAATTATACGTGCCCTGTCTCAAGAGTTTTTCTTCACCGCGCTTATCTCGCAAACGCTGTAATACTTCAAGCATTCTATCGCGGCCTCGTCGAGCCTTTCCCCCGCGACCGCTATCGGCACGGCGGGCGGGCAGGCGCAGTAGTCGAGCGCGAGGATGCGCCCCGCGGCGTTATCTATGCCGACCCTTTCCTGCGGCGAGAGCACCGCCTCGCGAACGGAAAGTGTGCGCTCAAGCCTTGGAATGCGCGGCGGTTTTTCCTCTATCGGAGCGCGTTTTTCGATTGAAAGAAGCACGTTTTCGATGCGCGAAAAGCCCCCCTCCCCCGTCTGCGGCGAGAGCATCAAAACTATGTAGTCGGGATCCGCAAACTCGCATTCCACGCCGCATTCGCGCAGCTTCTGAGCAAGCTCAAGCCCCGTATAGCCGAGGCTCTTCGGCGCGAAGCTCAGCTTCAAGCGTTCGTTTCCGATAAGCGCATAGCCGAATTCCTCGAGCCTTTGTTTTATCCCGTCAAGCCGCTGCGCCGTTTTTTCAAGCTTTCTTTCGTAGGCTTCGCCATGCAGCCCATTGAAGGCGTCGAGCGACTGCAAAATAAGATACGACGGGCTTGTGGATGCAAACAGCGCAAGCGCCTTCTCCGCCATCTCGAAAAAAAGCTTCGGCGCACCCTTGCCTATATGCAGATACGCCGCCCCCGTCAGGCAGGGAAGGGTCTTATGCGCGCTGTCGCAGCACATATCCGCTCCGAGCGCGATAGGGTGGATGCAGGGCTTCAAAAAGCGCAGATACGCGCCGTGGGCGTTGTCCACTATAAGCGGCACCGAATGCGCCCTGCACACCCTTGAAAGCGCCGCGATATCGGTGATGTTTCCTAGATAATCGGGCGAGGTGATGTACACGGCGACGGGCTTTTCCCCCGCTTTTTCGAGCGCCTTTCCAAGCGTTTTTTCATCTATGATACAGCTTAAAAGGCTTCCCTTCGCTCCGTTTTCCGCGCCCTCGCTTTGGTAGAGCCATTCGATATCCATATCGAGGAGCGCGGCGGCGGAGATGAGCGTTTTATGCGCGTTCCTGCCCGCGAGCACGGTTTTGCCCGCGCTCCCCCGCTCCTTTGCGTGCATTTGGGTGAGGAAAAGCATGGCGCGGATGCAAAGGGACGACCCCTCGGTGGAGTAAAATGTCTCGCCCGTGCCGAAAGTTTCGGACGCTATGCGCTCGCTCCTTTTGATTATCCCGCTCGCGCCGTATAATTCGTCCGCACCCTTGACCTCGGTTATGTCCCGCGCTTCGCATCCCAAAAAAGCGGCGCCCTTATGGGCGGGCATGTGGGCCCGCACGGTGCCGCTTTTCGCATAGTTATTCACAAAATCGCAGATGGGCGTTTTGCTCATTCCATATTCTCCAAGAGCCTTGATGCTTCAAGCATTATTGCGCACTCCATGCGCTTTTTGAACAGCTCGCAGCCCGGCTTATACACGCCGCGAATACTGCCCGTTGCATGGTAGGCGTTCGCCGCGCAGCCGCCAGAGCAATACAGCTTCGCCCAGCAGTCGTGGCAATCCTCGCGCGCATACACGTTGCACGAGGCGAATTCATCGCGCACCTTCGTATTAGTCACGCCCTCGAAAACGCTTCCGAGGCGATAGCTCTCATCGCCCACGAACTGATGGCAGGGGTAGAGGTCGCCCCATGGGGTGACGGCCATGTACTCGGTGCCGCTCCCGCAACCCGATATGCGCTTATAGATGCAGGGGCCGCCGATCAGATCGATCATATAATGATAGAAGGTGAATGGCTTTCCATCTGTTCTTCGGGCTTTCATCAGCTCCGCAAGCTCCTCATATTGGCGCATAACGAGCTCAATATCCTCCTTCGTGAGCGCGGAGGGGTCATCCTCGGCACAGACCACGGGCTCCATCGAAAGCTCGGTGAAGCCGAGATCGAGCATCGCCTTAACGTCCTCAAGGAAATCGGGGTTATGGTGGGTGAAGGTGCCGCGCATATAGTAGTTTTTGCCGCCGCGCGCCGCGACGAGCTTTTGGAATTTCGGCACGATTTTATCGAAGCTGCCGTTTCCCGCGTAGTCCACGCGGAAACGGTCGTGCACTTCCTTTCTGCCGTCGAGACTCAAAACCACGTTGCTCATCTCGCGATTGGCAAAGTCGATGACCTCATCATCGATCAAAACGCCGTTGGTGGTAAGCGTGAAGCGGAAGTTTTTATTGTGCTGCTTTTCGATGCTTCGCGCATACTCGGTGAGCCTTTTTACGACATCGAAGTTCATAAGCGGCTCGCCGCCGAAGAAATCGACCTCGAGATTATGCCTTGAGCCCGAGTTTTCGATGAGAAAATCGAGCGCGCGTTTTCCGACCTCGAAGCTCATCAGAGCGCGTTCGCCGCTATATTTGCCCTGAGAGGCGAAGCAATAGGAGCAGTTGAGGTTGCAGGTGTGCGCAACATGCAGGCAAAGCGCCTTGACCACGCCCGCAGTCCGCGCCTTCAGCTCGCCCGCCATCGGCTCGAAATCATCGGGCGCAAAGAGCTTGCCCGCCGCCTTGAGCTCCGCAATATCACCGTAAATTTCTTCTATCTCGCTTTTTTGCACGTTAAAGCGCGCGGAGAGCTCCTCTATAAGCTCCTCCCGCGTTTTTTCCTCGAAACCGCCGATCAGCTCGTACGCGATATCGTCCACCGCGTGAACGCTGCCCGAGCAGGCGTCGATTACCATATTCATTCCGCCGAGTTTGTATTGATGTATCATCCTTATTACCGAAAAATCATCCGAAACGCCCTTGCGTTTCCTACCTCAATTTCTTCATTAGCCGAAGGCGGCTTCATTAGCAAAAAATGCCGCCATAAGGCGGCATAGTTTGCGATGGCTTATTCTGCCTTCTCGGCATTTTCACACTGCTGGTTCGCAATGCCGCAGCTGGTCTTGCAGGCGCTCTGGCAGGAGGTCTGGCACTCGCCGCAACCGCCGTTCTTCGCGCTTTCGCAAAGGGTCTTTTCGTTAAGAGTAACGATTCGTTTCATTTTCTTATCCTCCGAAAAAGATTTTAACTGAGCTATTATAGCATAGTAAAACCGTTAAGTCAAATAAAAACGGGATTTTTCATCGAATCTGCCGAATATCACGCGCTCGCGCCCGATTTGCGCCGCCTAAGGATTGCGAAAATGACGCAGAAAAGCAACAGCTCCGCAAATACGGCGAGCCATATTGCAAACGCGGGATTATTCTCCATGAGCTTGGAGCTCTCCCCCTCGCTCATATCCGCCGTGATTCTTGCGGCTCGATGCTTTTGCACCGCATCGCCTATAAGCTGAGCCGCCGTCAGCGAAACGAAGTATGAAAGCGAAAACGCCGCGCCCGCTTTGAAATTTATAAAGCCTATCACCGCGGCTGCGGCGAAGAGAAGCAGATACCAATGCTCGCGCATCCACGCGAAAAGATAGGCGTCCTTGAAAAACAGCTCCGTCAGCGCAAAAAGCACCGCAAACGGAAGGATACATATGAGCGAATGAATTATCCTCTTGACCGCTGGCTGCATAGCCTCTCCTCCTCGGTTTAATATACTATCATTATATCAAGTGATATACCATAGCGTCAAGTATCTTGTTTCTATTGACATTCTGAGGCTTTAGGCATATCATTGATATAGCTTTTTTAACGGAGGAAACCATGGTCAACCTCGGCAACGATTGGGACAGCATCCTTGCGGATGAATTTGAAAAGGAATACTACAAGGAGCTTCGCCGCTTCCTTGTGAATGAGTACAGAACGCGCACCGTCTACCCCGATATGCACGACATATTCAACGCGCTTCGCTTCACCTCATTTGAGGACACCAAGGCGGTCATCCTCGGGCAGGACCCCTACCACGGCGAGCACCAGGCGCACGGGCTCTGCTTCTCCGTTCTGCGCGGCATCGAGCCCCCGCCCTCCTTAAAGAATATCTATAAGGAGCTTGCGTCGGACGTGGGCTTCATTCCCCCGATGCACGGCGAGCTGACGCATTGGGCGAAGCAAGGCGTTTTGATGCTGAACGCGGTTTTGACCGTGCGCGCACATCAGGCGAATTCCCACAAGGGCTGCGGCTGGGAGAAGTTTACCGACCGCGTTATCGCCGAACTCAACAATAAAAAAACGCCCGTCGTGTTCCTGCTTTGGGGCGCAAACGCGCGGCAGAAGGCGCGGGTCATAACGAATCCCATCCACGTTAAGCTTGAAACCGTACACCCAAGCCCGCTTTCGGCATACAACGGCTTTTTCGGCTGCCGCCACTTTTCAAAATGCAACGAAATACTTGAAAAAAGCGGGCAAATGCCGGTAGATTGGCAATTGCCCGAATGATAGCGAATAGTGAATAGTTGATGAAGAAATTCCTTCGGAATTTCTTCGATTTTTAACCGCATTTTATCTGCGCTCTTTTCGCTTCGCTCATTTTGAGTCGATCTCCACTATACACGCCGAGACCATGCACGCACCGCGTTAAAGGGTATGCCCGCAGCAATCGGCTTATTTCTTCATTTCCGTTTTCATCTCATCGCTCAAGCCGATAAGGTAATCCGCCGAGAGATCGTAGAAGCGACAAAGCTTTTTCAGATCATCTATCTTCAGCTCCGCACGCCCCGCCTCGATATGATTATACCCCTGCTGTGACTTGTTCAAAAGCCTGCCTATCTCTGCCTGCGTAAGGTCGCGATCCTCGCGCACCTGCCTGAGCCTCTCCCGATAATCCATTTTAACACCTCAAATAAAGTATATGCCGATGGTAGCATACTCATTATTTGAGTATTGACTTTTACTCAAAGATTGAGTATAATTTGATGTATCCAATCAACTCACTCGTAAATGGAGGTATTTTTATGGCACTCAGCGCAGACTGGCTTTCCGACGATCGCAGGTTTATCGACCGAGTACGCATTCAAGATGGAAGCAACGTTACCCTTGAGGTAATCAGGAGTTACATTCAAGACAAGGCAGACAGCTATGGCATTCCCATTGCGTTTAACGCAGATACGGTCAAGACCGGCTCCCTTTTCAACAAGCAGAGCGAGGACGTTCTGGTACTCTATAACACTCAGCACCCCGAGTATATCAAGTTTATTATCAGAGTGAAGTATCAAGGCACCTATGCATTTCTGGATGTATTCCAGTTTGGAGCAAGCAAGAATATCCGCAACGAGAACCAGGCGAGCGGCTTCAGCACCAGAGCAATCTTCAAATCGCTGATCAATTCGGCTACCGGACACAAGCAGAAGCTTGAGGACGAGAACAATTACTACACGATTCTTCACGACTGCTTCATGTCGCTGATAGAGTAACATCGTAGAAAGGAGGACGTGGCTATGGCGGTAGATTACTATTGCAAATGTAAGAATTGCAAGCATATTGATCCCACCGAAAAAAAGGGCTGCAAGTGGTACTGCACATTTTTTGGGCGCTATGAAGATCCCGATGAGATTAAAGAGTGCAAGTATTATAAAGAAGGCTAAGACAAACCATTATGATTGCCGCCCCCGACAGCTTCTGCCGAGGGCGGTTCATTTTCATCGTTTTTTCAGTTTTGCCGCTCCGCCGGACGGCGGCAGATATAGCTAAAAACGCAGCGCTCCGTTTTTTCGAAGCGCTGCGTTTTGTATTCTTAACACTTTCCGCTCGAACCGCTCCAGCTTAAGCCAGAGGACGAGGAGAATCCCCCGCCGTCCTTAAAAAATATCTATAAGGAGCTTGCTTCGGATGTGGGCTTTGCGCCCCCGATGCACGGCGAGCTTACGCATTGGGCGAAGCAGGGCGTACTCATGCTGAACGCGGTTTTGACCGTGCGCGCACATCAGGCGAATTCCCACAAGGGCTGCGGCTGGGAAAGCTTCACCGACCGCGTTATCGCCGAACTCAACAATAAAAAAACGCCCGTCGTGTTCCTGCTTTGGGGAGCGAACGCGCGGCAGAAGGCGCGGGTCATAACGAATCCGATCCACGTTAAGCTTGAAACCGTCCATCCGAGCCCGCTTTCGGCATACAACGGCTTTTTCGGTTGCAGGCACTTCTCAAAATGCAACGAAATACTTGAAAAAAGCGGGCAAGCGCCGATAGATTGGCAGTTGCCCGAATGAACCCGAGTGAATAGTTGAGGTTGAGATCCCTGCGGGATCTCTTCTGTTATAGGTGCGTTTTCGCGCCGCTCATTTTGCGCCGACCCTCGCGCCGAGCATATTGTACAATAGGCATGCGGGTACTATGCAGACCGCGCCCTGTATCGCGTTGAACGATATGCCCGCCGACGCGGCCTTGATGCCGTAAAGGAAGCTTTCGTAGATAAAATAGCCGAGCATCATAACGCATTCCGCCGCTATCCCCGAGACTATCGCGGCAAGACCCGTTTTGGCGTTTTTCTTGACGGCCTTGAAGCAATGGTAGCAAACGAGCGCCATAAGCCCCTTGATAACGAAGGTCGCGGGCGCGAAGATGGCGTAGCCCGCGATAAGGTCGGCAAGCGCGGAGCCCAACGCCGAGGAAAGCACGCCGAGCCTTCTTATCAGCAGCCACGACGCGAGCAGAACGAAGCAATCGCCGAGGTTGATATAGCCCTGAAGCGGCGAAGGGATCTTGATAACGAAGGTCGAAGCGCAAATAAGCGCCGCGAAAACCGCGGACATGACGAGATTTCTTGTTCTTATATCGATTTTGCGCCGCATTTTATTAGCTCCGACTCCTTCGATGATGCCGCGCGTATTGCAACGCGGCGAAGCATAGTGTATAATAAAACTGATGATATTAAAATAATCAAAAATCGAAAGTTTTATATGACCAGATGCGCTATCAGTTGAAAAAAGAAGCGGGTCTTCCCGCGTATCTACAGCTCTACTACCTGCTCCGCGACGATATAGTTGCGGGCGTGTTTCGCGCAAACGAAAAACTGCCCTCAAAGCGCGTTCTTGCTGATGAAACGGGCGTGAGCACCGTAACGGTCGAGCACGCCTACGCGCTTTTATCGGACGAGGGCTATATCGAGCCGCGCGAGCGAAGCGGCTATTTCGTGGTCTTCAACGCAGGCGACGGGTACTTTGCGCCGCAACCCGTCAGCGTTACCTACGAGCGCCGCGCCGCCGAGACCAAGGAATCGGAATTTCCGATGTCCGTATTGAAAAAAGCGATGCGCACCGTGCTCAACGATTGCGGCGAGGCCATCCTTTGCCGCCCTCCGAACGCGGGCTGTATCGAGCTTCGCGAGGCCATCCGCGACTATCTCAAGCGAAGCCGCGGCATAAGCGCGGGGGCGGAGCAGATAGTAATAGGCGCGGGCTCGGAGTACCTCTACGGGCTGACGGTGGGTCTTCTCGGGCACGATAAGACCTATGCCATCGAAACGCCCTCCTACAACAAGATAGAGCAGGTCTATTCAGCCAACCGCGCCAACACGCTCAAGCTCCCCCTCGGACGCGACGGCATACGGAGCGACGCGCTATTTGCCTGCACCGCGGATGTTCTTCATATCTCGCCCTATCGAAGCTACCCGAGCGGCGTCACCGCCACCGCGTCCAAGCGGCACGAATACCTTTCATGGGGGAAGGGCGGGAAGAGATACATAATCGAGGATGATTTCGAATCCGAATTCTCCGTATCCAAAAAGCCCGAGGAAACGCTGTTTTCGCTCTCTGCGGACGATAACGTCATCTATATGAACACCTTTTCAAAGACCATCTCCCCCGCCTTCCGCGTCGGCTACGCGGTGCTCCCCAAGCACCTCGCCGAGGTTTTCGATGAAAAGATCGGCTTCTATTCCTGCACGGTCTCGACCTATATCCAGATGGTGCTCGCCGAGCTCATATCGCGCGGCGATTTCGAGCGGCATATCAACCGGGTGCGAAGGAAAAAGCGCAGGGAGTTGATTTTAAATCAGTGAATATTCACTGTTGGCAGATTGCTGTTTGCCGTTCGACTTCGGCAGGACGAAAAACTCCTCGGCAATTTAAGCCCGCTTTTAATCAGTGCTTAGTATAAGAAGAACCAACTCAAAGGAGGCTGCAAAATGCGCATTATTTCCCACATCGCAAAGGAAACCGACGCCGGACGAAGCGTCGCGGCGATACTCCGAGGCGAGCTTCGTCTTTCAAACGGGCTGATAGCGCGACTTAAGCGCGAGGGCTGCATATTTTTAAACGGCGCGAGCGCGAAAACGAATATGCGCGTCTGCGCGGGCGACGTCGTTTCCGCAGCCGTTGGCGAGAGACCCGATGAAAGCAGCTGCGCTCCCCTTCCGTTTCCCATCCTGCTTGAGGATGAGGATATTCTGATAATCGATAAGCCCGCGGGCGCGGCGGTGTACGGCTCACGCTATGACGAAGACGCCGTTTCCGTTGAGGAAGCGGTGAACGCCTATTTCGGGAAAGCAGGACTGTTTCATCCAGTGAACAGGCTCGACCGCGGCACCACGGGCGCGATGGCGATCGCCAAAAGCGGCTTTATGCATGAAAAGCTCGCCGGGAAGCTGCATACAGGCAATTTTGAACGAACCTATTTCGGGATCTGCGAGGGCGTTTTCGATAAAAAAAGCGGCAGGATCGACCTGCCGATCGCGCGGGTATTTTCAAGCGCGATAAAGCGCGAGGTGCGCGAAGACGGAAGCCCCGCCGCAACGCAATATCGGGTTTTGGATGAAAAAAACGGCGTTTCCGCCGTTGAATTCCGTCTTGAAACCGGGCGCACCCATCAGATACGGGTGCATACAGCCCATCTCAAGCATCCCCTCGTCGGCGATTTTCTGTACGGAACGGAGGATAAAAGCCTTATCGCGCGCCCCGCGCTGCATTCTTGGCGGCTTTGCTTCATCCATCCTCTGAGTGGAAAAAGGATCGGGCTTGAAGCCCCCATTCCCCGCGACATGCTTGCCCTTTTGAACGCTCCCGAGAAGGAATAGGAATTAGCGGCTTCGGCGCGAAAGCGCATCCGCCCAAAGCCAACTATGTTTCATATCGATAACTGCCGCCGTCTGCTTTATGCATTCTGCGGCCTTTTGATCGCGCTTTTGTCCGCTTTCCGCTGCACACAAGAACTCCGCAGGGCGCTCGCCCTGCGGAGTTCTTACTTTGCCGAATAATACGGCGTTGGTTCTTATTTGGGGGTCACAGCGGATACGACCGCGCTGAAGGTGCTCTCGAAGCCGTAGTTATCGGCCGCGATCACCTTGTAGTAGTACTTGGTGCCGTGGTTGAGCTCGCCGTTGTCGATGAAGCTCGTGCCGCTCACGATGTCAACAAGGGTGTAAGTGCCACCCAGTGGTGCGCGGTAGATCCTGTACTCGGTGGCGTTTGCAGCTGCCGTCCAGGTGATCTTGGGCATACCGTTGCTGATAGCTGCCTTCACATTGGTGGGAGCCTTGAGGCCGTAGGAAGTAACGGTAACAGCGGTGGAGAATGCGCTCTCGAAGCCGTTGTTGTCAAGCGCCTTGACCTTGTAGTAGTACTTGGTCAGAGGAGCGGTCTCAGTGTAATCGATGAAGCTGAGTTCCCCGGTCGTACCGACGAGGGTGTACTGTCCGCCTGCGGCGGTGCGGTATACCTCATACTTGGTCGC
>JAFZJT010000057.1 GCA_017553815.1 Clostridia bacterium | reverse complement strand
TCTGAAAACGCTCATCACGGCGTTGTACAGGATCCGCCCTATCAGCGTCTGTCGCAGATCGGTAAAGCGCGATTCGACCGTCACCGGGAATTCCGGAAGTTCTTCGGGAACGGTATATTCGTCGAAATAATCCGTTTTTTCCTCATCTTCGACGGTCAGCGTCACCATTTTCGATTCTCCCGGCATAAGATACACTTTTTCGAAGCCCCTCAGTTCGCCGTCAACGTATAACTGTGAGACCTCGGCGCCGTAACGGTTTCCCGTGTTGGTGATCGTCTGTGTATATGTGTTGCCGTTTCGTTCCCACTCCGATTGATCGAACGTTGTGTATGACAGGCCGAAGCCGAACGGGAAACGAACCGGGATATTATGCTTGTTGTAATAGCGGTACCCGACTTCAGTCCCCTCGGAGTAGATCTCGTTTATACTCTTGCCGAAATGCTCGTGCGACGGAACGTCTTCGTATTTCATCACCCATGTCTCGGCGAGTTTCCCCGAGGGATTCTTTACGCCGTAAAGCAGATCGTAAACGGCGGTGCCGCCGTTCTGCCCGGGCAGGTACATATGGAGGATCGCACTGACCCGGTCGGCAAACGGAAGCTCCACGGGCGAGCCGCCGAAAAGAACGACCACCACTTTCTTCCCGCTGTCGCAGAGCGCTTCGATCTCTCGAAGCTGATGCTCCGGAAGTTTCATATCGGCGCGGTCACATCCTTCGGATTCATATTCGTCGGTGAGTCCCGCAAAGACAAGAACAATGTCACACTCTTCGAGCGGAACGTCTTTCACGCCGTGCGATGCAAACGCGTCCTTCGGCGTAGTGACAAAGGTCGGATTTATCATCGAACTTCCCGCGCCTTGATAGCGCATGGTTTCAAACAGTTCTCCCGCAATATGCACCTTGTCGGTTTCATTGAGCGGCAAAACGCCGTCGTTCTTCATCAGCACAGCACAATCCGAGGCGATCTCAGATGCAAGCGAATGATGCGCTTCCCAATCGACCGGTGTTATATCCGCTTCTTTGTAATACTTGACGATCCAGCGAAGGATATTCCGGCATGCTTTGTCAAGGTCTTCAGTGGGAAGGGAACCATCGGCAATCGAATCGAGGATCCTGCGGCGGCAGATCGCGGTATCGCCCGGCATTTCAAGGTCCATTCCCGCATTAAGTCCCTGCACTCGGTCACGCACCGCGCCCCAGTCGCTGAGCACCACGCCGTCAAAGCCCCACTCATCGCGGAGGACATCGGTCAGCAGCCACTTGTTTTCTGAACAGAACGTGCCGTTGACCTGATTATAGGCACACATAACAGTCGCGGGATGCGCGTGTATGACGATGTATTCAAACGGCTTGAGATAGAGGTTTCGCATCGTGTTTTCGCTTGCGACCGAGTTGCCCATAAAACGGTAGTTTTCGCTGTTGTTGAGCGCGAAGTGCTTGAGCGAAACGCCCACGCCCTTCGACTGTACCCCTTCGATCATAGCCGCGCCGAGTACGCCCGC
>JAFZJT010000056.1 GCA_017553815.1 Clostridia bacterium | reverse complement strand
CGATCTTGAGGGGGGTGAGGGAGAGGGAAACGAGGGAAGCGATCTTGGCGCCGACCTTGAGATCGCGGTCAGCGAGATCCTCGCCGATATAGGCGACCTTGCCGATGAACATGCCGCCGGAACCGGTAACGGGGTTCTGCTGCTTGCCGCGCTCGGCAACGATACCCATGATCATTTCGCCGATCTTCTTCTCATCGCCGCCGCATGCTTCCTCGATCTGGGTGAAGGACGCGGAGTCGATGTTGAGGGAGATAACGTCGCAGATGATCTCGTTGGAGTAGCGCTTGGTCATATCGTTGTCGATTTTCCATGCTGCCTGAGTGAGAACGCCCTTGGGCTCGATAACTCTGTGGGTGCCGTACTTGTTGCCTTTGATTGCCATTGTGGTTTCCTCCAAAAGTTTTATTTATTTTTTGTTGATTTGATAACGTGGACAGGCTTGACACGCTTATTTGCGGGGCGCAAGACCGAGGATAGCGCGCGCTTCGTCGGGGGAAGCGATCTCCCTGCCGAGCTCGCGTGAGAGACGGACGACCTTTTCAACGAGCTGACCGTTGGAAAGCGCCTTAACGCCCTTGGAGAGGTAGATATTGTCCTCGAAACCGACGCGCACGTTGCCGCCCATAACGATCGCGGGAGCGGCAAGGGTGAATGCGGCACGGCCTACGCCGGTCGCGGTCCAGGTCGCGTTCTTCGGGATGGCGTTGACCATCCAAACGAGGTTCTGTACCGTTGCGGGGGTGCAGCCCTTAACTCCGAGAACGAAGTTGAACTGCATCGGGTCGCCGGGCACTTCGCCCTTTCTCGCCATGTCGAGGATGGTGTCGATATGACCCATCTCGAAGCACTCGTACTCGGGCTTGATGCCGTTTGCGATCATGCGCTTGCCGAAGGTGCGCATCATGGGCATGGTGTTGTCGAAGATCTCGTCGCCGAAATTGCAGGTGCCGCAGTCAAGCGTAGCCATCTCTGGGAAGAGCTCGGTGGGCTGCAGCCTCTCCTCGGGGCTCATGCCGGTGGCACCGCCCGTGGAAGGGATCATTATAACGTCGGGGAGCTCGGCTCTTATAGCGTCCATAACAACGCGGAACCTTTCGCGGCTCTGGGTCGGAGTGCCGTCGTCCTCTCGAACGTGAACGTGAATGATGGCCGCACCCGCATCGTAAGCAGAGCGAGCTTCGTTGACCATCTCCGTTACGGTGTACGGAACGGCGGGATTGTGTTCTTTGGTAACTTCCGCGCCGCAGATGGCGGCGGTGATGATGAGCTTATCCATATTTTCCTCCTGCTGAAAATGATTGGAAAGTCAGAATGAATTAGATCTTATTTCTTCACAGAGGGCTTTACAACGTGGGGCTTGCGCTGCTTATCCTTGGGAACAACGCAGGTGCCGGTTGCGCGGCAAACCACGATGGGCTCATCGAGAAAGTCGCACGCGGAATCGTTGATGTCGGTGCGTGGAACGATGACCTTGCGCGCCTCGAAGCTCATCTTGCGGGAAGAGTTGCCGATGACGGTAATCTCGCCGTAAGCCTCGATATAGTCGCCCGCATAAACGGGAGCGATAAACTCTACCATGTCGTAAGCTTTAAAGAGACCTTCGTCGCCGTCGCACTTGATGAGAAGCTCGGTCGCAACGTCGCCAAACAGGGCGAGCATGTGCGCGCCGTCAACAAGGTTTCCGCCGTAATGAGCATCCTGGGAACTCATACGAAGACGGATGGTCGATGTGATTTTTTCCATTTTGTTTCCTCCGTTAATTATTTCTGAAATAATATCAGCGATTCCCCGCAGAGGCGGGTGAATGAAGCGCGTAAATAAACAAAAAAGCGCACTCCATGCAGGGGCTTATCACCCGAGCAAATAGCGCACCATCCATAAATGCTCGTTAAAAACGAACGAAGGCAAGATGACAGTCACAAAGCGCTGAGCCTTGCGCCCAAGCAACGGAAAAGCGGCATTTCCGAGCTTTCGGCAGAAAGCATATTCGTTTTCACCGCCGCCGCGCGTTGGGGGAGCCCCATGAAAACTACCTTGCATCCTGCTCCTCTATTGCAGAATACAGTTTACCATTTTTTGAGCGTTGCTGTCAATAGCGATTTCGCATTTTTCGCATTATATTTAAGAAATATCGGCAGTATTCATCAATGAACCAAAAGAAAAAGCAAAACAATAATCAAAGGTCGCAGTATCGGATAAACGGTATATTTCGATGCAGTGGCGATTTGTGTTGACAATCCATCATGTTTTGGTTATAATAACAGCTACTGAGGTCATGCACCATTAGCTCAGTAGGATAGAGCGTTCGCCTCCTAAGCGAAAGGCCATTGGTTCGAATCCAATATGGTGTGCCAAATAACCCCGAAAAACATTGAGTTTTTCGGGGTTCGTTTTATAATTTTTACAGATAAACTTTACCACATAATTACCACATTTTTCGGATTGCCTTTCACTCTCCGTCATTTGTTTGGCACAGTAAAACGAATGGGAAAATGGTTGCTCAAAGGCAATTTACCACATTTTACCACATTTTTATTATAACTCATTTAACATTTGGGATATCTTATGCACTTATTTAACAAATAGAAAAGCCTGATTGCAGCTTGTGTTTTGTGCAATCAGGCCTTTTTTTGAGCATTAGCTTTGATTATCCGTCCAAATGGTTGTTCAGAGCATCAATTGCGGAGCTCTCTTTGAATTTTGATAGGTGAGTATAGATATTAAGTGTAACCTCAACATCTGAGTGCCCTAAAAACTTTTGTGCGGATTTCACGTCAACTCCGGCATCAAACAACATAGTTGCGTAAGTATGTCTCAACATGTGCGCTGTGAAAACATCAATTACCCAGATTGGATCAT
Source organism: Clostridia bacterium (assembly GCA_017553815.1). The sequence goes on along the minus strand of JAFZJT010000056.1, from coordinate 1,382 downwards.
GATGACTATCGCCCTGCTTTCCGCCTGCACATTTGTTCAAATATCGCATATATGACTCCCATGCTCGCTTGTACGCGACTTCAGACATTTGTTTGCCTTTTGTTGATGGACTAACCAAACCCGAAGGCCTCTGTGTTTCGCTTAATGCATTAAAGAGAATGTTAGGTATCGGAACATCCCTGGTGCCTGATTTGGTCTTTGGCTGCTTAACGGTTCCTCTGTTGCAAAGGATACTCATTGACTTATTAACCCTAATACGTCTATGTTCCAAGTCGATGTCTTCCCATGTCAATGCAAGCATCTCGCCTCGCCTCAAACCAGCGTAAAGCATTATCATCGCAACATGTCCCATTCGATGACCGCGCCAGTTCTCCGTAACAAGATTTATCTGCTGCGGTGTCAAAGGCTGCCTTTCCTCTGGTTCTTTGCTTGGAACAATAACACCGATAAATGGGTTTCGCGTCAACAAATCAGAATCCACAGCAACTTTCATAATGCGTACTGCGTCCTGTTTAATTTTCTTCATGGTGCTGGTTGCGTAGTCTTGCTTAGCTAACTTAGTGATGATCGTTTGCAGATGAATCTGTCGCAGATCGCGGATCTTTAATCCGCCAAGTGCAGGCAATAGGTGTTTTTTCAGCAAACCATTGTGCGAGTAACGCCAATTCTCGGTTGCCGAAGGATTGTATTGGTTGAACCAAATATCGGCAAGTTCTGCAAATGAAATGCTGTTTTCCCATATTGCGATGCCGCTGTTGAGCTCTTGAGTTAGTTCGGTAATCTTCCTATCCAGCTCTTTTTTTGTTTTAGCATATACGGATTTGCGTATATAACTACCATCAGAGTTTTTACCTACAACCATATTCTTGTGGTAAAGTCCATCTTCGCGCTTATTGGCTTTAGCCATTGCGTTTCCTCCTTCTTTTTAGGGTTTATACTGATATGTTAATGCAGTTCAAAGCAAAGTTTGAGGATGCCAATACTATTCGTTGGACGGTTCCGATGCGTTCTCATGCTTATTTAGCCATTCAAACAGCTTCTCTCTTTTTACGATCCTGCGTGATCCCAATGCTATTGCCGGGAAGTCATCTGCTCTAAGCATATAATACACAGTAGTTCGTGATAGTCCAAGCAAGCGCATAATGTCATTTGCATCAAGAAACAGCGGAATGTCATCATAGCTGCAAAAACGAGGCTTTATTTCTCTGCTTGAATCTCCGTTTACTTTATTCACAATCCCAACTCCTTTTTACACTCGTTATATACTTCTTTGCAGACTTGATCGCCATCTCGCCATATTCTAGTGAGTGGGAGAGAGTATTTCTCCGCACACTCCCGATAGGTTAAGTGGTTGATTATCAAGTCATAAGCGAGATCATGCT
>JAFZJT010000007.1 GCA_017553815.1 Clostridia bacterium | reverse complement strand
TGTAGATAACGACGTAGTCGCCGCTGTAGCCGTCGCTGCCGTCGTCGTCGAACTCGATGTTGTCGTTGACGGGCTTGGGCTCTTCTGTCGTCCTTGCAAGGCCGACGGTGGGCAGTACCGAAAGTACCAGCAGCAGCGCAAGGATGAGGCTTGTTAGCTTCTTCATGTTATTTCTCCCTTGAAAAATTTACCGAAGCCGCATTATTTGCAAAAAACAGGGCATCGGCATTGATAATTTTATCATACTTTTGCACCGTGCGGAAGAATAAAATGCAATATATTACACCCTATATCAAGCGATACCGTTTCAAATGCGCAAATTGCTTAAATATATTGAATTCTGGTGCCTTTAACTTATTGACTTTTTTCGCTATTAGGGGTATTATACGCCAAAGTAAGAGTATAAAATCGCTCTCTATGCGAAAAGCGAGATAGACGGCGAAAATAAGCCAAAAAATACTGTTTTACGAGGTTTGGATATGGAACAGAAAAAGAAAACCCTTGTCATCGGCGTTATCGGCGCTGATGTCCACGCCGTGGGCAACCAGATCCTCTATCATGCGTTCAGTGACGCGGGCTTTAACGTCATCAATCTCGGCGTTATGGTATCCCAGGAGGAGTTCATCGCCGCCGCTATCGAGACCAATGCTGATGCGATAATCGTTTCCTCTCTTTATGGTCAGGGCGAGCTCGACTGCCGCGGCCTTCGCGAGAAGTGCGACGAGGCGGGTCTCGAGCATATCCTTCTGTACGTCGGCGGCAATATCGTCATCGGCAAGCAACCCTTCGATGAGGTCGAGAAGCGCTTCAAGGCGATGGGCTTCGACCGCTCCTTCCCGCCGGGAACCCCTCCCGAGGTGGATATAGAGGCGCTCAAAGAAGACCTGCACGTTGAGGAATGAGCCCCGAAACAGGGTGAATGCGTATTGACGCTTGATTTATGAATCCGGTTCTTTTGATAGATTTCGGAAGTACATACACCAAGGTCACGGCCGTCGACGTCGACGAACCGCGCCTTTTGGGAACTGCAAATTCTTATACCACCGTTCAAACCGACATAAACAACGGGCTTGCCGATGCTCTTTTAAAATTGGAGCAGACGACCGGCAGGCTCGATTTTTCTGCCCGATATGCAGCCTCAAGCGCCGCGGGAGGCCTTCGTATGCTCGCGAGCGGGCTCGTTCCCGAGCTCACGGCGGAGGCAGCCAAAACAGCAAGCCTCGGCGCGGGCGCAAAGGTTTTAAAGACCTATGCCTTCAAGCTCACCGAGGACGACGCGGAGGAGATAAAGCGGCTTGACCCGGATATCTTCCTGCTCTGCGGAGGAACGAACGGCGGCAACACCGACACCGTTATCCACAACGCGAAGGTGCTCGCGGGTATCGGCGGAAGCTATCCGATAATCTATGCGGGCAACCGCAACGCCGCCAGGGAGTGCGAGCGCATCCTTGAGGGCAGGGAAGTGCATATCACCGAAAACGTAATGCCCACCTTAGGCAAGCTCAATATAGATCCGACCCAGAAGGAGATACGCGATGTGTTCCTCGCAAGGATAGTTCAGGCCAAGGGTCTGACGCAGGCGAGCGAGCTTATCAGCGGCATTATGATGCCAACCCCTTCCGCCGTGATGGCGGCGATGAAGCTTCTTGCGGAGGGCACGAAAACGCAGAGCGGCATCGGCGATCTTATTGCGGTCGATGTTGGCGGCGCAACGACGGATATCTATTCCGTTTGCGACGGCCTTCCCGACGATCCGCGAACAAGCCTAAAAGGACTTCCCGAGCCGTACATAAAACGCACCGTTGAAGGCGATATCGGTATGCGCTACAGCATCCACGGCATTGTGGACGCGGCGGGTCTTGATAGGATAGCTGAGATAGCGGGGCTGAGTGAGGAAAGAACGCTTGAGATAATCGAAAGGTTCGCACTCAACACAGAGCTTCTTCCGAACGATGAGGAAACTCAAGCGGTGGATGAGGCGCTTGCGAGCATGGCCGTGCGCGTTGCCGTAACCAGGCACGCGGGGCGACTTGAGGAGGTGTTCGGTCTCGGAGGACTAAAGCTCGTTCAGACCGGAAAGAACCTTATGAACGTGGATAAGCTGATCGTGACCGGCGGCTCGCTGATCCATACCGAGCACACGGGTGGCATAGCGTCATACAGCTTCTATGACGAGGAGGAAGAGCCTGAAGCCCTCCGCCCGAGAAATGCCGACGTATTGGTCGATCGAAAGTACATAATCGCCGCGATGGGGCTTTTAAGCGAGCATCATCCCGAAGCGGCGCTCAAAATAATGAAACAGGAGTTAGTGAAAGATGATACTGCAAAATAAGCGCATCCCGGACGACGAATTCTACGCTATTCGTGAGGAAGTCCTCAAGCAGTGGCCCACCGGCGCCGAAGTCGACTTCAAAGAGGCCATCGAATACCATAAGGCCATGCCCGAACACAAGGTCTTTTCAAAGAAGCTTGTGGACGCAAAGAACAAGGGCGTTACCCTCATCCAGCCCCGCGCGGGCGTTGCCCTCATTCAGGACCAGATAGAGCTTCTGACCTATCTGCAGGACAAGGGCGAGGCGGATCTTCTTCCCACCACCATCGACAGCTACACCCGTCAGAACCGCTATGAAGAGGCCGAGACCGGCATCCGCGAATCCATGAAGGAGAGCCGCTCGCTTCTCAACGGCTTCCCGGCGGTCAACCACGGCGTTGACGGCTGCCGCAGGCTCATCAACAGCCTCGACACGCCCATCCAGGTTCGTCACGGCACGCCCGACGCAAGGCTCCTCACCGAGATCACCTACGCCGGCGGCTTCACCAGCTA
>JAFZJT010000055.1 GCA_017553815.1 Clostridia bacterium | reverse complement strand
AGCGGCGTGTGATCCTTGCGCTTGTCGGGCTCGCGGGAGAGCTGGGAGAGCAGGATTATGACCACGTTCAATTCCCTCGCGATCATCTTGAGGCCGCGCGTCATCTCGGCAACCTCGAGCACCCTCGAATCGCGCTTGGAGGTGGACTGCAGGAGCTGAAGATAGTCGATAACCACGATGTCGAGCCCTTGCTGCGCCTGAACCCTGCGGCATTTGCTGCGGATCTCCGCCACGGTCGCGCCGGGTGCGTCGTCGATGAGGATATTCGATTCGCCGACGGTGTTGAAATTATCCGCGATTCGGAATATCTCCTCGGCCTTGAGATCGCCCGTGCGAATCTTCTGCATATTGATGCCCGCTTCGCCCGACATGATCCTCATAACGATCTGTTCCTTGGGCATTTCAAGGCTGAATATCATGACCGTTGCCTTCTCGCGGATCGCGGCATGGGCGGCGATGCCGAAGGCGAAGGCCGATTTACCCGCTGAGGGGCGACCCGCAACGATAACAAGATCGCCGCGCTGAAGTCCGCTCGTCAGCTCGTCGAGATCGGCAAGCCCGGTCGCGATGCCCGTGCGCTTGCCGCCGAGCTGCATCAATTCGCCTATCTGCTTATATACGTCCGCATACACCTCGCCTATGGTCGGGATATGCTCGGTGGTCTTGCGCATGGCGATATTGTAGATCTGCCTCTCCGCGTCGTCGAGTATCGCCTTGGCGTCCCTTCCGCTCTCAACGGCCTCGCGGGCGATGAAATTGCCCGTGGTCATTAGCTTTCTTCTTACAGAATACGCCTCAACGATCTCGATATAGTGCTCGATATTGCTGACGCTGGGCGGGGAGAGCGCAAGGTCGATAAGGTAGCTGTTGCCGCCGACAGCCTCGAGCTTGCCGTCGCGCTCGAGAACGTCGGTGAGCGTTGTAAGGTCGATGCTCTTTCCGCTGTCGTAGAGCTTTTGCATTGCGGAAAAGATATCCCTGTGCGCAGCGGAATGAAAGTCCTCCGCGGAAAGCATTTCAAGCGCTTTTTCTGCGGCGGAGGACGGAGCGGAGGCGGAGCCAATTACGCTTCCGAGAACGGAGCGCTCTGCGTCCGTATTATGCGGTATGCGGCCGATGTTTTCTTCCATAGTAAACAGAAACGCGGGAAATACGCCGCGTCGGGCGTTATTTTATAGGGTGCGGAGCGCTTATTCGGCGAGCGGGAGCACCTCGACCTTGAAGGAGGCGTTCGTTTGCTCGAACATATGCGCATTCACGGTGTAGATTCCGATCGCCTTGATCGGCTCGGAGATACCGATGCGCTTTTTATCCACATCGATGTCGAACTGCTCCTTGAGCGCGGCGGCGATCTCCTTGCCGGTTATCGCGCCGAACAGACGCCCGTTGTCGCCGCATTTGGCGTACACCTTGACCGAAAGCTTGCTCATATCGGCGGCAAGCGCCTTGGCGTTTTGCCTCTGCACCTCATGGCGGTGCTTAGCGGCGGATTTTTTGATGTTCACGGCGTTTATGGTGTCCGAATCGGCGGGCACCGCAAGCCCCTTGGGAATAAGAAAATTCTTGGCATAGCCGTCGCTGACGTTTGCGATATCGCCCGCCTTGCCGCAGCCGTGCACGTCGCTTTTAAGAAGGACCTTCATTTATTCTTCACCTCCGTCGGTATTTTCGTTTTTATCGGTATCGGTAGAGCTGTCGTGGGAACCGTCGGCAGGGTCGCCGAGGGGTTTTTCACCGTCGTTGTCGTTGTCCCCTTCGGACTCGTCATCGTGCGCGTTGTCGAAGAACGCGGAGTCCTTCCTGCGCGCGATTATCTGCGGGCCGTTGCCGTCGCCGAAATCCACGGTAACGGTGCTGCTCTTTTCGCGCGTTGCCTTTTCAAAGGCCTCCTTTATCAGCCTGTCGGTGCGGATAAGCCTGCGCCTGATGCCCGCGTAGAGGTCTATCGCGCCGAGAAGCGCCATAAAATAGGGCGACATGACCGCGGCAAGCACGACGAACAGCTTGATCGGGAACGCAACGGTACTGCGTCCGCGCGAGGCGATATACATGGCGGTCGCCATGCCCGCGGCAGCGAGCACGGGAAGCAGCATGTAGAGCACGGTGAACAGCGCAACGGGCGCGCCGCTCATATTTGCCGCATACATAACGACTATCGCGGCGGCGAAAACGGGTATGCCGAACTTGAGGCTCGCAGGAAGCTGCCATTCGCGAAAGCGCGCCATCTCCCTTATATCGGCCTTTGCGGACTTTAGGAACCAATGCGATAGGATGACCGTCATAAACGAAGCGGCTTCGGCGAACAGAACCAGCATCCCGTAGAAGGTGGTGGGGATGGATTCGCGAAGCTCGGCGATATCCTCGATGACGTAGCCCATGGAGCGGTAATATTCATCGAAATAGCGCAGCTTTTCGAGTATACCATCGTAGGGTGCCTTGCCCGCGAGAAGCGAGGGCAGGCCGAAGCATAGGTAAAGCGATATGAGAGCGGCTGCGGCGAGCACGAGCGCGATGACGCGGTAGGGCAGCTTAAACTTGAAGCCGGCGATAGTGAACATAACGAAAAACGAGTAAGCGCCCCAGATCGAGTACATTGCAGGGTCGTCTCCGAGATGCGTGAAAAATATCCCGAGCAGCGTGAAGAGCGCGGCGGCAGCGGCATGAAACGCGCCGTAGCGCACGCCGAGATAGATCGTTCCCGCGGCGGCGGGTATGAGCAGCAGGATGGAATAAGCCCCGGCAAAAGCGCCGAAAAGACCTATCGCAAGCGCCGCTATGAAGCTTTTGAACGTTACGGTTTTTTCCATTGTTTTTTCCTCAAATGCGGAAGCGCTCCTTTGAGCCGAGGCACACAGGGCGACACCTCCACAGATACATATTATATCAATAATATGGAAGAAGTCAACCGCAAACGGGCGGTTGGTACCAAAAACATGGGTAAGGGCGCGTCCTTATGCGAATGTACACAAGGGCGTATCCCTTTGCAGATACGCCCTTCGTACCTCTTATTCTTTATCAGCCTGCCTTTTTATCATATTCGTCGGGCACGGGCTTTTCCGAGGTCGGCACTTCCTCGGTTTCGCTGCGGTAATTCACCTCGCCGTGTGCCGAAATTACGGCAAGATTGACGTCCACCGACGCGCCGGCGCTGAAGGCAGTCTTCTTCTTTTTCGAACGCTCCTTCCCGCCTCGCCTTGCTCCGACGCTGCCGCCGAGCCTTTCAAGAAGCTCGAGCCCGCGCTTTGCGGCGCGAAGGGCGCCGTCTTCGCCCGATTTTGCGATAAAGCCCCAATTCATAAGGTATTCGAGCGCGGCCTCGCCCCTTTCGGCCATCCTTGCGGGAACAAGGCGAACCTCGATTCCCTTTGCGCGCTCGATGATGTTTTCAAGGATGAGCGCGGCTTCGCGACCCGTGCAGGGGGGAAGCTCGGCGTTCTCGGGGATATCCCAGCGGCCGTTCTTCTTCTCGGCGGAGGGAATGAGACCCTCCTTGCAGCGCTCGCGCACCCAATCGGTCTTAACTCCGTGCTTCTTTGCAAATTCCTTAGTGTTCATAGCTTAGACCTCCTTGGTTTTCCTTATGTATATATTATAACATAAAAAGTGTGAAAAATCAAGTAAAAATTCGCGTTATGGGTACAAATAAATGCACTTAAAAACGGGCGGAGGGGAAAGCTGGCGGCGGCGCTTCGGCTTGACTTGAACGCGGATTTTGTGTAGAATCTTCCATGAAAAATACGGATGCGAAAGGATGTTGAATATGAATATCAAGGCGTCGGGAAGGCTCGATATTCGAGCTCTCAAATCTCTTCAAAGGGCGCACGGGGGTATAATGCGCTTATTGTCGATCATTGTAGGCGGCTTCGCTCTTTTGAGCTTTATTCTGATGCTTCTGTTCCTCGGCTTAAAGGCGGGCTTTAAAATCGGCTGGATGCTGCTTTTGGCCGGGTCGGTGCTCATGCTTTTGGTTTTCGCCGCGCCGAGGATGACGTATAAACAGCTCGGCAAGCTCAAAGACGTTTTGAATGAATACAGCTTCACGGACGGGGAATTCACCGTTGCAACGAGGATGGACGGCATGGATTCTGTTGCCACGTTCAGCTATGATCTGATAGAAAAGGCGATGGAAACGCCCGAATTCTTCTTCATCTATCAAACGAAGCACACCGCCTTTCCCGTGGATAAGGCCACAATCGATGGCGGCACAGCGGACGAATTGAAGGAGAAGCTTATGAAAACGCTCGGCAATAAATACACCGTTCGGAGAAAATGATTTCGCTTTAGGTAAAGGAGCTTTTGAAAGATCAATGGAAGATAAACTGAAGGGAAGAACTTACGAGTGCGAGCTGCCCGAGGGCTATGAAGAGGCCTTTAAGGTGGATGTTAAGGATAATCTGATGCGGGACGGAGACAAAAATGAAAAGGGAAGCTTGTTCCTCGAGCTTTTTGGGGCGTATTTTAAGATAGGGCTTTTCACCTTCGGCGGCGGCTATGCGATGATAGCCGTCATCGAAAATATCTGCGTGGAAAAGAAAAAATGGATAACGCACGACGATATGGTGAATCTGACCGTGATCGCGGAAAGCACGCCCGGCCCGATCGCGGTGAACTGCGCCACCTTCGTCGGCTACAAGCAGGGCGGCTTTTTGGGCGCGCTTTTTGCAACTCTCGGCGTCGTTCTTCCTTCGTTCATCATAATCTTCGCGCTCGCTTCGGTGCTCGACAGGCTTATTGAGATAAAGGCGGTCGCAAGCGCGTTCGCGGGCATCCGCATCGCGGTCGGGCTTCTGATTATAAGCGCCGCCGTCAATATGATAGGGAAGATGAAGAAAAGCGCGTTCTCCGTTTCCGTGCTCATCATCGCCTGCCTTCTGATGCTTGCGATAAATATTTTCTCGCTCAAAATATCGGTGATCGTGCTGATGCTCGCGGGGGCAGCGGCGGGGCTTCTGCACTGCGCCTTCAACAGAAAAAGCGCCTCTTCCTCCGGCGGAAAGGATGGCGCGAAATGATTATTCTTGAGCTGTTCATCGCGTTTTTGAAGGTTGGCCTCTTCGCTTTCGGCGGGGCTTACGCCGCGATTCCGCTTATCCGCGACGTCGTTTCATCCTACGGCTGGCTGACGGACGAGGCGCTTGCGCGGATGATCGCCGTAAGCGAAAGCACGCCCGGCCCCATAATGGTCAATCTCGCCACCTACGTCGGCGCGAGCCAAGGCGGGTTTTTAGGCGCGCTCGCCGCCACCTTCGCGGTGGTGCTGCCCGCGTTCGTGATAATAGTGCTTCTGCTCTCGGTTCTGAAAAGGTTCGCGGAGAACAGGTTTTTCAAGGCCGCGCTCTCGGGGCTCAAGCCCTGCGTGATCGGCGTCATCCTCGCGGTCGGCGCGTACATGGCGTATGAAAACCTGCTTAGTGAAGCAAACGGTAAATGCTTAACGGGCATCGGCGTTTTCGGCGCGGTCTTCGACCCCTCAGCGATAGGGCTGACCGTCATCCTCGCCGCGCTGATGCTTGTTTATAAAAAGGCCGCGAAAAAGCGCATCTCGCCGATACTTTTGATACTCATTGCGGCGGGTCTCGGAATGCTTGTTTACGGAGTTTAGGATATTCCCAAACTTATCAAAAACCCACTAAAATCTTACTAAATTCCAACGGAATTTCATCCTCAACTATTCACTATATTTTCCAGCTTCTCCCCGCTTCCTCCGCGCACCGCCGCCGCCACCAGCCTGCCCTCGTCGAGCACAGAAAGCATGCGCATACCGTCATCCACCACGAGTACCACGCCGTAGCCCGTTCCCGAAACCGCCATTAGCGCTTCGCGAACGGTGCTTTTTTTATGCATCGCGACCGAATAAACGCGCAGCCCGCGCCCCGATCTGAGATTCGATTCGGCGGCGAGACGAGCCTTTGCCGAATGTGAAGCGAGCTCCTTTCTTTCCGCTGCGGCGCTCAAAACGATGAACGCGCCCGTTACCATCGTCGTTGCGGCGCGAAAAAGCGCCATGCCCTCGGGCTTTTTTGTGAGGGAGAATGCGCCGATGGCGGCGACGATAAGCCCGATCGCCACCCCGCCTATCGAGAGCGCGGAGGCTGCTTTGCGCCGATCGCTTCCGTTTACCGAGGATACCGCCGCAAGCGCGAGCCTGCCGCCGTCCAAGGGGAGCACGGGCAGAAGGTTCACAAGTCCGAGCGTAAGGTTGAAGAACGAGAGCTCCGAAAGCGCCGAATTTTCCGTGCCGCCCGAGAGAAACGCCGCGCCCGCCGCCGTAAGCGAAAGAATGAGGCTAACAAGCGGCCCCGCCGCCGCTATCGCCGCCGATTCCGAGGGGGAAAGCGGAGCCCTTTTAAGCCTTGCGACGCAGCCGAAGGGCTGAAGTTCGATCGAGGAAACCGAGAAGCCGAGCCTGTGCGCCATGACGGAATGGGAAAGCTCATGCACAATCAGCGAGCCTGCGGCGATGAGCAGGGTCTCGAGCCTATCGAAAACCACCGCGAGGGGGAAGAGGAGCAGCACGAAAACGGAGCAGCGCAGCTCCGTTCTTCCGAAAACGGCGATCGTCATCCGACCCTTGCCGCCGTGCCGAGGAATTCGAGCGGGTCGATGGGCGCGCCGTCCCTCGTTACCCGAAGATAGAGTATCTCGCCCGAAAGCCTGCCGAGCGCGGTGCGCTGCAAAACGGGCTGACCGCGCTCAACGAGTATCTCGCCAAGCCCCATATAGGTTATATCCACGCCGTTTTTGCAGGCAACGGTCACGCTTCCGCCGTGCTCGCCCGCGGGATCAACAGAGCGCACCGTGCCCGAGAGCATCGAAACCACCTCGGTGCCGGGAGATGAAAAGAGCCGCGCGGTGAAGCTGTCGTCCGTTATCGCCTGCTCGGTTGAAAGCGGCGCAACGGGCAAGTCAGAAGCGGCAAACACACTCAGAAGCCCGGGGAGCTGAACGAGCTTCAGCCTTCCGAGCCGCTCCTCCTCGGTCTCCTCGCCGCCGCTGCCGTTCATCGCCGAGCGAAACACCGCAAGCGTTTCGCCGGACATATCCGAATTCGAGATCTTGAGAGCGAAAAGCAGGGAAAACGCGCATACGCAAGCGAGCAGCACGGCGAATTTTCCTGCCTGCGCCGCCGCTGACGGCTCCCGACGTTTTGAAAAGCGCACCGAACGAAGCTCGCTTCTTTGCGCCTCCCGCTTTTCGTCCTCAAGGCGCATCCTGCGCACCTCGGCGAAGACGCCGCGTGCGCTTTTTTCGCTTCGCCGTCCGCCGCTTGAAGGGCCTCGGTGTTCGCTGCCCCTTTCGGAAATATAGCTAGTAAAATTGCAGTTTTGACCGCTGCTGCCGTTTTCCATTCCTTCGCTCTCCCTCGTTTTTTATTCTGATTGATAGTATTCCGAGGTAGCGCAAAAAATGCCGCGCATCGATAAATCGGTGCGCGGCACGGGATAGCTTATGATCTTTCAATTGAGTCGTTTTTAAAAGCTGTGGCGTAAATCCGAAAAAGAGCTTACGGAAGCTCCCTTCCGTCGTAATCGCCGTAGCCCGCGGGGATGAACGAGCGAACCAGCTCCACGGTGCGGTCGGGCTTTTCCTCGTGCAGAAGATGCCCCGCGTTGCGCATAACGATGAAGTCGGCATTCTCAAGCGCGTTTGCGTACGCTTCCACCTGTTCGATGGAATGCCACCTGTCCTTATCGCTCGAAACAACGAGAACGGGCGTTTTTATATCCTCGAGCGATGCAAGAAGCTCCTTTTCGCCGAAGGAGGAAACGGTCAGCCTTATCGCCCGCCTGCCCTCGCCGTCGCTCGCGCTCTTATAGTATTCGCCGACTTCGTGCGGCCCGATAACGGTGTGGTCGAAAAGGCATTCGTCAAGGAGCTTTTCAACGGTCTTGAGACGGAAAAGCTTGCTCGCGATGCCGCCGAAGAGCGCGCTCTCCATCATGCGAACGGGGAGGGGCATTGCGCCCGTAACGCCGCCGGGGGAGAGGGCAACGACGCTCATAACGCGAGCGGGATAGCGCCGCGCGAGCTCGAGCGCATAGCCTGCGCCCATCGAGAAGCCGAGAAGATGCGCCTGCTCGATGCCGAGCGCGTCCATGAAGCTTACAAGGCTCTCCGCGTGGCTCGCTGTGGAATAATCGAAGTAATCGGGGCGGTCGGAACAACCGTGCCCCATCAGATCGACCGCGACAACATGGTAGTTCATCGCGAGCTTATAGAAGATGCTTCGGAAGGTGAAGAGCGACTGACCCGCCGTGTGGATGAGCAGAAGCGTTTCGCCCTTGCCGCTTTCAAGATAGTGCATGCTCGCGCTCTCATGCTCGGTTTTGAGCGTGCGCACGGCGCCTTTGAGGCGCTCGGATTCCTTGACGGCGGCTTCGTGCGCCCTATGCGCCTCGGATAGCTTCGACGCGGCGTCGGCATTCGATCTTTCAAGCGCCTTCACCTGCTCGCTTACGGCGTTTCGCTCCTCTCTTGCAAGCTCAAGGCTCGCGCTCGCTGATTCAAAGAATGTGCTCAGCTGGGTGAATTCCGCGGAGAGCTTTTCATGCTCCGAAAGCCGCTTTTTCGCGTTCTCCTCGGCGGTCTTATGCTTATTTTCGACGGAATCCAGCTCCGATTTGGCCTTTTCATGCGCCGATTTCGCAGCCTCAAACGCCTTTTCCGCTTCGGGAAGGGAGAGCTTCTTCTCCGCCTCGGGTTTTTCGGCCTCTTCGGCTTTGGCGGCTTCCTCGGTTTTCTCCGCTTCCTCGGCCTTTTCGCTCTTTTCGGGGGTTTCCTCGGTTTTTGCCTCGGCCTTTTCGTCGGCTTTTTCCTCGGTGCTTTGTGAAGCGGCATCGGCCTCGGCTCCTTGCTTTTTATCGGCTTGCTCGGGCTTATCGGCTTTTTCCTCTAAAGGCTTTTCTTCGGCAGAAGCTTCCTTGGAGGGCTTTTCGTTTTTCTCGGTATTGGCGGGCTTTTCGGCCTTTTCCTTCGCCTCGGCCTCAGCCGCCTTTTTAAGCTCCGAAAGGGCGGTCTTCGCCTCACTCTTCGCCTTTTCCGAATCGGAAAACGCCGATTTTGCGGCGGAAAGCGCGGCGGAAAGCTTCGCTTCCTCCGCGGTCATATCGTCGAGCGCCTTCTTCGCTCTGTCGAGCGCTTCCTTCTTCTTGCCGTGCTCCGATCTGAGCTTATCGTGCTCCTTTTTCTGCTCATCAAGCGCCTTATCATGCTCCGCCAGCGCCGCTTTGGCTTCGTCAAGCGCCTTTTTTGCTTCGTCAGCGTCGCTCTTTGCGAGCGCTTCATCCTCGGCAAGCTCGAGCGCTTCTTTTGCCGCCCTCTGCGCTGCCGCTCTCTCGCGGTTCATGGCGCGGATCTCGGCGCTGTCCGTCGGCACCTCACCGGGAAGCAGGACGGTAACAAAATCGCCCATGCTCTCGGAATTCACAAATTTCTTCACTTCGAGTGAAAGACTCATTTCTTCTCCTTATATCCAAGCCGCGTGCGCGGCGGTTCAAGCTTATTTGCCGCCTCTGCGGCCTCGGTTGCGCACTCGCGCAGTATGGATCGACCGATATCGAATGCACACATCTTTTCAGTATAACATTTTACACGAAAAAAACGCGCTATGCAACTGAAAAAGACGGTTTTTTTAATAAAACCGCCAGACTACTGACAAACCCCGCGATACAGCGGGTTTTGCCATATAAAAAGCGCATAGCTTGGCGAAGCAGCATGGAAAAAGAGCGGCGCTCCTTTTTCCAAAGGATACGCGCTATTCTTTTCATGTTTTGGACAGCAGCGGTAAGCAGGCATTGCTCTTCGACTTTGGCAATGCCACGCATTCGGCAGTATCTTGCGCCGT
>JAFZJT010000054.1 GCA_017553815.1 Clostridia bacterium | reverse complement strand
TTTCTCTTCCCTCAAAAATGAATTTCCGTTACTAAATTTTTGACATTTTTGTGAAACACCTTGATTTTTGAAAAAAACATGATAGAATGATTACAGTCGGGCGCGGAAGCGCCACGTAATAATTTCTCATCCAGGAGGTACTTATAATGGCTTATAAGATCACTGACGCTTGCATCGCATGCGGCGCCTGCGCCGCAGAATGTCCCGTAAACGCTATCGCCGAGGGCGACGGCAAGTTCGAGATCAATCCCGACGAGTGCATCGAGTGCGGCGCCTGCGCCGGCGTATGCCCCGTTGAGGCTCCCGTTCAGGGCTAATCAAATCGAACATGCGCGGGAAGGCTCAGGCCTTCCCGCTTTCGTTTTATCGGCGCGCTTCCCCGCTCGCCTATATTCTGCTTTTACCCCGTTTTTTCGCTTTTAACCTATTGATTTTCGGCAAAAAAGATTGTATAATTCCCTTTGTGTTCGTTTTTTGCGAACAGATATTTTTTTGGAGGATATGAACCCAAATGAAAAGATTTATCGCACTCCTTCTGACCCTCGCGCTTGCGCTCGGCACGGCTTCCATGCTTGCCTGCGGCGGCAAAGAGCAGGGCGGCAACGCCAATTCCGATTTCAAGGTCGGCATCATCCTCATCGGCGATGAGAACGAGGGCTACACCAACGCCCATATCGAGGGCATCAAGGCCGCCAAGAAGGCCAACGGCCTCTCCGACAGCCAGGTCATCTACAAGTACAACGTTCCCGAGGACGAGACATGCAAGGACGCCGCGATCGACCTCGTTGAGCAGGGCTGCAAGATCATCTTCGCAAACTCCTTCGGTCATGAAAGCTACATGATCGAGGCCGCGAAGGCCAATCCCGACGTGCTCTTCTGCCATGCGACCGGTCAGACCGCCGCCAAGCAGGAAGGGCTCAAGAATATCTTCAACTACTTCACCTCCATCTATGAAGCCCGCTACGTTTCCGGCATCGTTGCCGGCATGAAGCTCAAGCAGCTCATGGACGAGGGCAAGGTTTCCGATCCCCATATCGGCTACGTTGGCGCGTTCCCCTATGCTGAAGTCGTTTCCGGCTACACCGCGTTCTTCCTCGGCATCCGCTCCATCGTTCCCGATGCTTATATGGACGTTCAGTACACCGGCAAGTGGTTCGACATCACCGGCGAAGCCGAGGCGGCAAACGTTCTGATGGCTCGCGGCTGCGTCATCATCGGTCAGCATGCGGACTCCACCGGCGCCCCCTCCGCCGTTCAGGCGAAGCTCAAAGAGGGCAGCGAGGTCTACAGCGTTGGTTACAACGTGGACATGCTGAACGTCGCTCCCGACGCCGCGCTCACCTCCTCTCAGAACAACTGGGGCGCATACTACACCTACGCCGTCAAGACCGCCATGGAAGGCAAGCAGATGAAGCAGGATTGGTGCAGCGGCTATGCCGACGACGCGGTCAACATCTCCGCGCTCGGCCCCAACTGCGTTTCCGGCACCAAGGAAGCCGTTGAAAAGGCGATCGAGGATATCAAGAGCGGCAAGCTCCACGTTTTCAACTGCGATTCCTTCACCGTAAACGGCGAGCACCTCACTTCCTATGACAAGAGCTACGGCTTTGAGGGCACTCAGCTTATATGGGACGGCTACTTCCATGAATCCGAAGTCATCTCCGCGCCGCTGTTCGATATCCGCATCGACGGCATCACCGAGCTGAATAAATAAGCTTAAAGCATTATCATCGGAACCCGTGCTTCGGCGCGGGTTTATTCTTTGACGATATATTATTTCGACTTTGGAATATCCGTGCGAAAAAAGCGTCTTTATGTGTGAGATCTCAAGAAGACCTTTGTTATCACTCTGAAAAGGAGAACACAAATGGAACAGAACGCCATCATCGAGCTTTTCCGCAGCCGCGACGAGCGGGCGATCGAGGAATGCTCAAAAAGCTACGGAAAGCTTCTTCACCGCGTTGCCTATAATGTTCTCGGCTCCAACGAGGACGCCGAGGAATGCGTGCAGGACACGCTTCACAAGCTATGGGAAGGCTTTCCGTGTGAGCCGATAGGTTCGCTCAAGGCATATGTCGTCACCCTGACGAAAAACACCGCCATAATGCAGCTGCGCGCTTCAAAAGCCGAAAAGCGCGGCGGTGGCGAATACAGCATAGCCCTTTCTGAGCTTGAGGGCTGTATTCCCGCCCCAAGCAGCGTTGAAGCGGAGGTCGAGGCGCGTGCAATGGCAAAGGCGATCGACCGCTGGCTGACAAAGCTTCCCGCCGAGGACAGGGTGCTGTTCATCCGCCGCTACCGTTTGGGTGACTCGGTTGCCGACCTTGCGGAAGCTTCGGGTATGCGCCCGAACGCCGTTTCAAAAAGGCTTTACACCCTGCGTGAGAAGCTTCGCAAGCACCTTAGAAAGGAGCATTACATCGTATGAGCACGAATATTAAGAAAACCGATAAGCGTGATTACGTTGAAAAGGTCATGAGCATGACCGACGCGCGCTTTATAAGCGAAGCGGAGAGCTTCCGTTTTGAAAAGTGCAGAACCCCCGTTTCCACATGGATCGCCGCCGCCTGCTTCATGCTGATCTTGGCTGCGGCAGCGATACTTCTGATTAAACCGATGGGAGAGCGCCCCGTTGAAATAACGGATCCGACAGCCGCGCCGACCGCCGAACTGACCATCGAGCCGACCGTCGAGCCGACCGCCGAACTGACCATCGAGCCGACCGTCGAGCCGACCGCCGAACTGACCGCCGAGCCGACCGTCGAGCCGACCACCGAACC
>JAFZJT010000053.1 GCA_017553815.1 Clostridia bacterium | reverse complement strand
TTAGGGGAATTCCTTGCCCTGCCGCAGGAGGACTCAGTCGACGACCTCAGCGTAAGCGAGCATAAGTCCGTAGTAGATATCAACGACCTCATAGCCCGTGATCCTGTTGGAGACCGCTGTGTATCCGCCCTGGTTCATAATGGGGATGAAGATGTAGTCGTTTAGGAACATTTCTTCCGCCTGTGCGACGAGCGCATAGCGCTTTGCCGTATCGAACTCGGAGCTGGCGCTGTCAACGAGAGCGTCGAATTCGGAATTGGAATAGATCGATGAGAAGGGTGCGCCCGCGCCCATGATGTCGCTCAAGCCGCCGCCGGTCTTCCAATACCTCATGCAGGTGAGCTGGTTTGCTTTATCGACCGCCGTCGCTTGATAGTAGATATCGTAGTTCATGTATACCATGCTCATGATGGCGTCCTGAATGGGCTTGAGCTCGATCTCGATATTGGTGATGCCGAGCACGCGCTTCCATTCAGACTGGACGGTCTCCGCCATGAGACGGAAGGCCGCGTTTTCAAAGGTCAGGTACTTGACTGTCGGGAGCTGGGAGACGTCGGTGTAGCCGAGCTCCTCCATCGCCTTGTTAAGATACTCGACAGCTTTCGCTTCATCGCCGGCGATCGGGGCAACGTCGATCTGGAACTCCTCGCTGAAGGTCTTGCCTTCGCTCGTGCCGTTGGCAAGCCCGAGATAGCGATTGGTGCCTTCGCTCTTGGCGTCAACGACCTTCACGATCGCATCACGGTCGAGAGCGTAGCAGAGCGCCATGCGGAAATTTTTGTTTGCGAGAAGTGCGGTCACCTCGGCGTCCCTCTGAGCGAAGGTAGTGCCGTCGAAATAGAATCCGGTGGTGTTGAACTGTATGCCCTGCAGCGCGCCGGTCATATAATGCGTGGAATGATCGCGGAGCAGCTCTTCCGTTTCAACGCTGATTGACTGGAGTATGTCGGCCTCGCCGCGGGTGAACATATTGTACTGTGCGTTCGCGTCGGTGCCGTGGATGATCTTTACGTCCTTGATCTGGAAGGTGTTCTCGGCGTCCCAGTAATCGGGATTCTTGGTGAAGCTGAGGCTTGCGCCGTAAGTCCAGTCGGTGATGATGTACGGACCGGAGCAGAGGAAGTCCTGCGCGGTGCCGCCCAATGCGTCGCCCTTCTCCTCGGCATAGCTCTGCTTCAGAGGATAGATGCGCATCTCGGGATCGAACTCCGCAGCGTCGTCATTGAGCTCGAGCACGAAGGTCAGATCGTCGATCGTGCGGACGCCAACCTCGGAAGCGTCACATTCACCGGCAATGAATTCCTTACCGTTCTTGAGGCATTCAACGATCGCGGTCGAAGCCGTCGCCTTGACGGAGTTGAGGATATAATAAACGAAATCTGCGGCGGTGATCTGCGTACCGTCCTGATAATAGGCCTCGCGGATCTTATAGGTGTAGGTCTTTGCCGCCTCGTCAAACTCGCAGGAGACCGCCATCTCAGGCTTGATCACGTTTCCGTAGGGCCTGTACAGCATGACGGAGATGAGATAGAAGACGTCCTCGTCGAGGTTGGACTGGCTGGTGAGAAGATTCAGCGTATTGGGCTCGGTGTAGGCGATGGTCACAGAGCCGTAGCCCTCCTTGGTCTTTTCGCGGCCGGTGGGAGCGTCGGTGTTCGTCGGCGCCTGAGTGTTCGTGGGATCGGTGGTGTTTCCGGTGGTACATCCGGCGAGGATACCCGCGAGCATGATCACCGCGATGAAGAGGGAAATTAGTTTTTTCATGATGCTACTCCTTTTGAAAGTGATTTATTTAACTTCAACGATGGCTTCGATCTCCACCGTGGCGTCCATGGGAAGTTGATTGGTACCGACTGCGGTGCGGGCGTGATGCCCTCTCTCGCCGAGAGCGTCGTAGAGAAGCCGCGATGCGGCGTTTACAACGATATGCTGCTGCATAAAGCCGGTCTTACTGTTGACAAAGGCCTGGAGCTTGACGACCCTTTCGACTCTGTCAAGGTCTCCGAGGTGTGCGCGGAGACTTGCCAAAATGTTGATCGCGCAGATCCTTGCGGCCTCCTCGCCCTCTTCAAGGGTCCTCTCCTCGCCGACCTTGCCGGCATAGAGGAGCTTGCCGTCGAGCATCGGGATCTGACCCGATACGTAGCAGAGATTGCCGGTCTGAACTACCGGAACGTAAAGCGCTTTCGGTGCGGAG
>JAFZJT010000006.1 GCA_017553815.1 Clostridia bacterium | reverse complement strand
CAACATCAATCGACGTAGTCGACTATTACTTGTCCAAAGAAGACGATCAGAAGATGCACATCAGTGTCTCTGCTGACTCCTTAAAAATCCAGCTGATGTCAATGATGTTCATAGATGAAATCCGAAGAGAACTGCGTAAACCAAAGCCAATATATGAGCATGTTAATTTCATTGAAAAGAAGTACACCGAAATACTTCAAAACACTGTTCGGAAACTAAGCGGATTGCAGACGAATGAATATAAGGTTTCTGTTGAGCTAAAAGCTGCTACGTGTAACCTTAACCAAGCCATCGGCTTATATTTATATATCTTGCAGGCTATTGGATTGGTTGGATTTGAACAAAAGTCTCAATACGAAGAAGGGCATCGAAGTATACGAATTAAAACCGCCTTAGATAGATACAAGTTCTTGAAAGAACTGATAGAGACGCCCATGCCATCCGAATTTGGGAGGTTGAATAATGACTGAGTTGCATCCGGACATAATAATTAGATATATTAGGACTAAGAACAAAACGAGGAAGCTCGCGACTTATAGGTCTGTAGATTGCGACTTAAGGAAAAAGCATGAGCAAATCGAGCAGTTCCTTACTGCGTGGTTTGTACCTTCCATATTTGCAAAAGGCTATGTTAAGAATCGCTCAATTTTTCACAACGCTCAGTCGCATATGTACAATGATCACTTTGTCATGTTGGATATTAAGGATTTCTTCCCTCATATCTGCCATAAGCAATTATCCGAGAAACTGTATTACGAATTGAATCGCTCTGGGAAGAATGTAGTTGCAAAATCAGAGTGTAATGATATTGTTGACATTTGCAGCATAGGAAGTAGAGGGCTACCGTTAGGATTCGTAACGTCACCCACTCTATCTAACCTTTACCTGAAAGAGTTTGACGGAATCTTTTACGGAAA
The DNA here is from genome assembly GCA_017553815.1 of Clostridia bacterium. The sequence continues at coordinate 2,272 of JAFZJT010000006.1, read as the reverse complement.
ATTAAAAAAACTCGGCTTAAACAATGTTATCTATACTAGATATGCGGATGATTTGACTATATCTTTCAAAACCGTTACAGCACCAGAGCTATCAAAGATTGAAGAAAGCATCGTTCAAATTGCGCAGCAATTGCTGAAGCGGTATGGTCTTCAATTAAACATGCATAAAACAAGGAGTTATGACTTGCGTGTGTCAAACCATGTTCGCATAACAGGGGTTAATGTTATCGTTTCTGAAGGCAATAGACGCCGGCTTTCCGCAGGACGTTCATTAAAGAATAAACTCTTTTGGGATGCAATAGAGTGTGCGGAGACAAGAGATCCCGTAAAAACAGCACATGTGAAAGGTATGCAATCATTTATTCTATCGGTAGAAAAGGAAGGCTATGAGACATGTTTTTCAAAAGCAATGATTCAGAAAGTTGAATCATTGGGTTTTTCTTCTCTCAAGGAGCTCATTGATAGCCTTTAATGTCTCAAACTACAATGAAAGCATTCTGACTCAAATATTTTTTTGCCGGCTTGGAATACCTGCTTATGGAACATCTCCCACGGGTATGGGATTTTCTCCGGTACCGGGACTGGATTCAGCGACCAACGAGCCGCTGACGGAATCGGCCGGCATTTCAATCAAATAATCAGAATCACAAGTGCTGAACTGGATGAAATAGGTGAGCTTTCCGTTTTCGACGGCGGTTTTGATTCGTGCGATCGGAGTATCGGGCATTGTCGCGTTGGTTGAGTAAACCAGCCAACCTTCTCCGTCATATTCAAATCGGCAGTCGAGGAAAGGCGTTTCATCGGCCACTCCCGCGAACGCGAGAGCCTGAATGAACGCATCTTCCATGGCAAGCTCACCTTCGCCGGGGGAGTCGAACTCGGACGATATGAGCGTACCCGCTTCGGCGGATGCGATAAGGCGTGTAAGCGTTTCTATGTTGAAAAGCCCCAAGCGCATATCCCCCCACGAGGGTTCGGCAGACAGCAGCCTTGCGATAAGCGAGGCTTTGCTTTCCGGAACATGATATCTTTCGGCGATCATCCTTAAGTCAGCAGTGCTTTCATATGTTTGCGCGATCACCCTGCCGTTGTTGGCTTCCGTGAGCGAGGAGATCTGCGCCGTCAGCTGATCGAGCAGGTATGCCGCCTTTGCAGCGTCGTCGTTGTCAAGGCTGACGAGCACCGTTCTGTGTTCGTCATTGAGATATCCGAGACGATACATCGAACCTATCAGGGCATTTACAGCAAGCTCCATACTTGAGCCCCTAAAATCCATATCGCCTATGACCTTTTTCGCGTCGTCGTTCAACGGTATGACGCTGAGCACAGTTTCTTCTTTATTTATCTTTATCTCAAGGCTCGGGTTCACATCAATCGATACCGTGGCAAACACCTTGTTATCAGGTGCTTTGCGGATGACCAAGCCAATGACCGTCCCGATCGCAAGCAGAAGCACGACTGCGGCAGCAGCGGCAATATAACGCCATGTGCGCTTTGCGTTCAAAGCCTTTCCGGGAGCAGCGGGCAATTCACGGCAGGAGTTTTTCGCTCTGTCGAGCACGTTGGGAGTCGTGTTTTCAATTGCTTTTTTCAGCTTGCTTTCAAGCTGTTTTTCCGTCATCCTCATTTACCGCAGCTCCTTTCCTTCATATTTTTCCCTGAGCTTTATCAACGCTCTTCGGTATTTTGTCATTACCGTGGGAGCGGGGCTCCCAAGCGCCTTTGCGATCTCACGGAAAGTGAATCCCGAGATCAAATGAAGCGATACTATCTGCCGTTCCTCGGGCGACAATGCAGACAGGAAGCTTTGTATCATAAGCCTGTCCTCGGTGTCCGCAATCGGATCGATCGGAAGAGTATCAGCTTCATCATCAAGGCTTGACGCCGCTTCCTTTTTGCGAAGCCGCATTCGATCAATGCATATGTTCCTTGCGATACGGATGATCCAAGCAAAGGGCTTGCCCTGCGGCTTATAGCTTTTTGCCGACGCAAATATCTTTACTAAGGTATCGTGCAGGGCGTCCTCCGCGTCATGGCGGCTCCCGAGCACGGATAGCGCATAGCTGTAGATCGAATGGGACGCAAGGGAATAAAGCTCGTCGAGCGCGTCTATGTCGCCTTTCCCGAGCCTTGATATGCAGCGCTCCGCCGCCGCGTCCCTATTGAGCTGTTCGCGGTTTTCGCCGGTTTCCGCTTTCATTGCATTACCCCTTATATTAGGATAACGCATGAAAACGGCAAAATCATTCACAATATGACATTATCAATAAAT
>JAFZJT010000052.1 GCA_017553815.1 Clostridia bacterium | reverse complement strand
GGAAGGCAACGCACAGTACAGCTACAACTTCATCGGTTGGGATCCCGAGATCTCCCCGGTCGAGGGTGACATCACCTACACCGCAGTATTTGAAGAGGTAGTGAACACCTAAACCGTAACCTGGGTCAACTGGAACGGCACCGAGCTTGAAGTGGACGAGGGAGTTCCCTTCGGCGAGACGCCGACCTATAACGGCGAAGAACCCACCAAGCCCGAGGATGACGAATACACCTATAACTTCATCGGTTGGGATCCCGATATCTCCCCGGTCGAGGGCGACATCACCTACACCGCGGTATTCGACCCCGTTGAGAAGCCAAACTACAGCGTGGTGTTCACCGTGACCGCCGATCCCGATCAGGTTCAGCCCGGCGAGGAGTTCGAGGTTACCGTTGAGCTTACCGGCGAGTATGCGGGCAACGGTCTGCAGCTCTACATTGAGTATGACGCCGAAAACTTTGAAGCGCTTGGCGTTGAAAACGGCGACGTTCTCGTTGCCGTCGCAAACGCATTTGGCCTTGTGGTAACCGATTACGAGACCAATCCCGGCTCCGTCCGCGTCGCCTTTATCGTTGATGAAGCCGTTGATGTTGAGGGCACGATCGTAACCATCACCATGCGCGCCAAGGAAGAGGCTGAGGTTGGCGAGTACGATCTCACCCCCGACGTTATCATGTTATTCAGCTCGGAAAGCACCGAGCAGGTCGATATCGAATACGAGACCGTTCCCGGCACCGTTGAGATCATCGAGCCCGAAGAAACCGAGTACACCGTAACCTACATCGTTGACGGCGTGGAAGTCGAGGTTCAGACCTACGCCGAGGGTGATACCATCGTTCCCTTTGAATGCCCCGATGATCTGATTCCCGAAGGCCGTCACTTCGTTGAGTGGGAAGGCATGCCCGACGATCTCGTGATGCCCGCGCAGAACATCACCGTTTACGCGGTATTTGAAATCAACACCTACACCGTAACCTGGGTCAACTGGAACGGCACCGAGCTTGAAGTGGACGAGGGAGTTCCCTTCGGCACCATGCCCACCTACGACGGCGACGAGCCCACGAAGGAAGGCGACGACCAGTACAGCTACAACTTCATCGGTTGGGAGCCCGAAGTATCCGAGGTCGAGGGCGACATCACCTACACCGCAGTATTTGAAGAGGTAGTGAACACCTACACCGTAACCTGGGTCAACTGGAACGGCACCGAACTCGAAGTGGATGAGGACGTTCCCTACGGTGAGACGCCGAGCTATAACGGCGAAACGCCCACCAAGGAAGGCAACGCACAGTACAGCTACAACTTCATCGGTTGGGATCCCGAGATCTCCCCGGTCGAGGGCGACATCACCTACACCGCAGTATTTGAAGAGGCAGTGAACACCTACACCGTAACCTTCATCTACGGCTACGATCTCTCCCTTACCGAGACCGTTGAAGTACCCTACGGCTCCGCTGCCACCGCGCCAGAGCTTCCCGAGTACTTTTGGTATGTATTCACCGATTGGGACACCGACTTCTCCAACGTGACAGAGGATATCACCGTTATCGCTCAGTACTTTGAGCGCGGCGACGCGGATCAGGACGGCGACGTTGACATGTCGGATGCTTTGCTGATCCTCCGCTACGTCATGGGTCTTGAGCCCAATGCAGACACCTACGCGATGGATATCGACGGCGACGGCCAGATCACCATGGTCGATGCGCTGCTCGTACAGCGCCACGTAATGGGTCTGCTCTCTCCCAACATCGTTTGGTAATTACAACCGCATAACCTAATCCCCTGGGGTGCGCGAGCGCACCCCGGGGCTTTTGTATAAGCAAAAGGAGCGAACCGCAAGGGGGTGCTCCTTTACTCGCGTTTATTCTGTTTTATTCATCCCTAAGGCTATGCATCAGCCCAAATCGATAATGCCGATGGGATTGGGCACGGTGAAACATGCGGCGGTAAAAGCGCAGTCCGAAAACAGATCTTGCGCCTCCTGCGCCGTGTCCATGTTCTCGAATATGCCGAAAACAGCCGAGCCGCTGCCCGTCATGCATGCGCCGAGGGCTCCTGAAGCGAGCATGCGCTCGCGCTGAGCTGCGATAGCGGGAACGAGGCTTTCCGCGGCGGGGGAGAGCGCGTTATAAAGGCAGTTTGCCGCAGCTTCGCGCCCTGCGTGGAGCGCTTTCACCATGCGCCCCGCGACACACGCATCGCTGCGCATATCATAAGCAGAGAGCGAATGAAACAGCGCGCCGGTGGAAACGCCCGCCTCGCCTTTAACTATCAGAAGGGGAAGGCGGCTCGGCTCAAGCGTCGTCAGCTTCTCGCCGATTCCCTCGGCGAGTGCGCAGCCGCCATGCAGGCAAAACGGCACGTCCGCTCCTACCTGCCTGCCTATCTCATATAACAGCTTTTCATCGATGCCGCCATAGAGAAGCCGCATGCCGTGCAAAACGCCCGCCGCGTCCGCGCTGCCGCCGCCGAGCCCCGCTTCCGAAGGAATATTTTTAGTAAGCCGTATCCGCACGCCGCCGCAGTTCGTTTGCTTGATATATAGCTCCGCCGCGCGGTAGGCGGTGTTGAATTCGGGAAGGGGAGCGCTGCATTCAACGCTTATTACGCCCCTCGGCGCTTTTGCAATATGGATTCTATCAAAGATGCCGACGGAGTGCATCACCATCCGCAGCTCGTGATAGCCGTCGGAACGCTTGGACAGCACCTCGAGCGTCAGGTTTATCTTTGCATACGCATTCAGTTCAATGAATTCCATTTGGGTCTCCGCTTTTCTTTATTCGTTTACCGAATTCTTCCGTCAAATATTTCCGCTTCAAGTATGTATCAAAAAGGAATGAATTGTCAATAATAACGCGGGGGCAAGATGGAATATATTGCTCGAAAACCTTGCTTGGAGGCCTTTTATGATACTGATGATCGGAAAAAAACTGAGAAGGCGCGCATTTTCCGCGGTGATAGCGGCAGGAGCGGCTCTTGTCGCGCTTGTTTTGCTGTTAACAGCGGTATTTACGGGCGCGATGCTTCTCAAAAACGGAGAAAAGAGCGCGCTTGATAAGAAGGAGCAAGCCGCGGAGGAGGGCGCTTTCGTGCTGAAAAGCGAGGATGCCTCGATCTACGATCCAGCGCGCGACGGGGAAGTGATAAGGCTTCATATCGTTGCAAACAGCGATTCGAGCGAGGATCAGCGCGTAAAGCTGCTTGTTCGCGACAGACTGCTTGCGCTTGCGAATTTGACCGATGATATCCTGCATCCGAGCAGCATTTCCGAGGCCGAAGGTCTTCTTAAAACCTCGGGAAACGCCGTTTTAAGCGCGGTGCGCTCGGCTCTTAAAGATGAGGGAGCAGGTTACGACGCGCAGCTCATAATCGGCGATTTCGATTTCCCGGATAGGGAGTACGGAGGCAAGCTCTATCCTGCGGGCAAATATCGTGCGCTTCGGATACTGCTCGGAGACGCAGGGGGCAAAAACTGGTGGTGCATCCTTTTTCCACCCCTGTGCATCATAAGAGCGGAGGAGCAACCGACGCCCGCAGCGCAGATGCACGGAGCTGAAAGAAATGGCGCTGAAGATCTCTTTGGGCAGATCAAGCCTTGTGAACAGGACGGCGCCATACACTTTGAAAGCTTATTCGTCAAGCTCTTCAACAGGATATTTCACGGGGAGGAATGAAAATGGATAAACGCATAAGAAGAACGGCATTTTTGCTTGCGCTCGTTATTGCCGCAGCGGCGCTTGCCTTCAGCTTTGCAAGGGCGGAAACGCTCAAACGCGGCAGCAGGGGCGAGCTTGTGAAGCAGGTGCAGACGAAGCTCAAGAACTGGGGCTACTACACGGGCGCAATTGACGGAATCTTCGGAAGCGGCACCGAGAGCGCGGTCAAATCGTTTCAAAGGAAGAACGGGCTGACCGCCGACGGGATCGTGGGGCAGAAGACGGCCGCCGCGCTCGGGATAAACTTGGGCGGCACAAGCTCTAATAGCATGTCGAATTCGGGCAATCTCTATCTGCTCGCGAGGCTTGTTCACGGCGAGGCGCGCGGCGAACCGTACAAGGGCAAGGTTGCGGTCGCGGCGGTTGTGCTGAACAGGGTCAAGAGCGCGTCGTTCCCAAATACAATCGCGGGCGTTATCTACCAGAGCGGCGCATTCGACGCGGTCAGCGACGGGCAGATAAACCTAACGCCTGACAATGAGTCCATAAACGCCGCAAGGGATGCGATGAACGGCTGGGATCCTACTAACGGCTGTCTTTATTACTACAATCCGCGCACCGCGACGAGCCGCTGGATGCTCTCTCGACCAGTGCTTTTGAGGATCGGCGACCACGCGTTCTGCTGATTAAAAGAAAAGATATTATGAAAAGTGAGGCATAAGTTATGGATAAAACATTTGAAAAACGAAGGAAAGAAAGCGGCTATGCGCTTATTCCCAAAAGTGTGATGGCGATTTTCTGCTATATCCTGCCCGCGCTGCTCGTTGCCGCGCTGATAGTGACAGGCGTTTGGGGAAGCAGCAACCTCGCCCGCGCAGAGGAGCTTCGCCGCACGAACGAGGGCGTCTACCGTCAAGCCTATATCGAGCTTGCGGACTCTGTGTACAGTATGCAGCTCGCGCTTTCAAAGCTGATGGTCAGCGAATCGCCGTCAACGCTCATGGAAACGCTGGACGATATCCGTTTCGAGAGCGGCACGATAGCAGGTCTGATGGGCAGGATACCGCAATCCCACCCCGACACCTACGAGCTGAACCGTTTTTTGATTCGGATAGGCGACTATGCACAAAGCCTTTCAAACGCGCTGAGGCGCGGCGGAAGCCTTTCCGAAGAGGACAGGGGGCAGCTAATGGAGGCGTTTACCGCGAGCGAGGCGGTGTTTAACGAGCTTTCCGAAAGGCTAAGCTCTGGAAACATCCCGCTTACGGCACTCGACGGGAGCGGCTTTTTCTCGCAGACCGCGCAAAACGGCGGCGAAAGCGGTTCCTCGCAGGATGCGGCAAATTCGAGCTATCCTGCGCTCGTTTATGATGGACCGTACTCGGAGAGCGCCGAGAATCGAGAGCCGCTCGGCTTGACGGGCGGGGATATGGACGACATGGCCGCGAATAAGAGGGCGGCTGAATACCTTGAGGATGAGGGCGCTTCGCTTGAATACGGCGGCATTTCGGACGGAAAGATACCCTTCCACGGCTTTTCGGGAACGCTTTCCGACGGAAGAAGCGCGGAGATAGCATTGAGTGTTGCCGGAGGTCAGCTTCTTTATCTGAGAACGGATGGCGAGCGAGCCATTGGCGGAGAGGGGAGACGGGACGCGAATGGAAGCGGGAGCGGGAATATTGGAGGAGAACCCACGGGCGAAGGCGCGCAAAACCCAGATGATGAGGAGCTTTCAAGGCTCGAGGAGGCGGGGAAGGCATGGCTTTCGCGGATGGGATACCCGGAGATGGAGGCGACGAATGCGCAGTATTATGAAAACAGCGTTATGATTTGCTATGCGGCGGTGCAGAGGGTAAGCTTTTCTATTGCGGACGGCGGACTCCATGAGATTATTTCGGATGATGCGGATATGAGCGAGGTCATAAACGCGATCCGTTCGGAAGAAAGAGAGGATGGAGCGGAGGAAAGCAGGGTGATACTCTATAACGACACTGTGAAGCTCTGGCTCAGCCGCGAAAGCGGAGGGGTGATCTGCGCCGATGCGAGAAGCTTCCTTTTCAGCCATACCGAAAGGGAGCTTCCAAGCGAGATCGTAAGCGGAGAGCGGGCGGCGATGCGCCTCTCACCTAACCTCGAGTTAGAAAAGCGCGCGCTCGCGCTCATACCAATGATCGATGGGAGCGAGCGGCTCTGCTACGAGTTTACAGGCAGCTTTGCGGGTGAAAGCTACATCGTTTATCTGGATGCCGAAACGGGCGACGAGGTGCGCATCTCAAGAATAATAAACGATGAAAACGGATCGAGCGTACTGTAAGGCGAACAAGTGAAAATATATTATTTTAAGGAAAACCGAAGTTTTAGAATATTGTAAAGTTTTAAAGGAAAAATGAGGAGATTTGTCACAAAAAGTTAATCTTTGGGGGCTTGAAATAGCGGCGCAAAGGTGGTAAGATTAGCCTAACCGAGAATATAGGGGTGATTTCTTTGCGCCGTTTTATTGGACTTCTTTCGTTTGTTCTTGTAATATCGATGCTCTTATCGGCCTGCTCGCTGTACATTCCGAGCAGCGTTATTATTTCGCCTGTGGATCAGCGCGAGCATTTGAACACGGATCAACCCGAGTTGACGGCAGAGCCCTCAATAGTGATCCCGAGCGCGGAGCCGACGCCGCTTCAAACGGCGATACCGACCGAGCCTCCCGTGATCGAGCCCCCCGCCACCGAGCTGTCCACGCCCGAGCCGACTCCG
>JAFZJT010000051.1 GCA_017553815.1 Clostridia bacterium | reverse complement strand
GCTTTGGAAATAGTAATAAAAGGTGCCTTTAGCAATCTGAGCCTCATTTATGATTTCGTCCACGCTGGTCTGTTCATATCCATTCTCAAGGAACTTCGTGTATGCTATGCGAACAAGCTCGTCTTTCCTGCGTTCTCCTTTTTTCATTATGCACCTCCGTATGCATCACAAATAGACCGTCGGTCGGTTTTATTGTAGCAATACCGAAAGCATTTGTCAAGCATTTTTCGACTAATGGTCGATTTTTTAAATTTCTTTTTACCGGCAGCCGTTTAGCGAAATCTAACAGGCGTTTTCTTCCCTGCATCGATCACAAAAGCCGCACCCGCTTCCCAATCTGCGTATAGCTTCTATTAAACTGACCTTTAGTAAATTGAATTTACAATAAATTGATTATATTTGGAAAATTGCCCCTCAAAAAATGTCTGTATTCCGGACGATCCGATGCGCCTTCATATTCTTCCCTTATCGTTTTTTCGTTCCATTCGCGCATCCTATCGGGCATTTCCTCATATCGGAGAATCGTGATAAGCCCTTCCCGCTCGGCTTGCAGGATGGCCTCGTACGCGTCGGGAACGAATTCCACGGCGGACACGCGAACGGGAGCACTGCTCGCTATTGCATCGGGGATATTGACCGCGAAGCCCGAATCGGTTATCTCCTCCGCGCTGTAAATATAACCGGATACCCCTTTATAGGTGCTGATAAGCGCATTTTCGTAATATTCTTCAAGCCGCAGCCTGCCGTCCTTATCAAAGCCGTAGGAACCCCACTTTTGCCACTTGCCGTCATACTCAAAGCCCGTTTCCCTGCAATACTTTTCAATGGCGTTGCTAAGGTAGACCAGAACGTTTTCTCTTTTCCTTGAAAAGTAGATGAGCGGGATGCCGTGATTTGAGATGCGCGGCTCCAAACATGTTATGCCTTTTACGGGTGAAGCATGGTAGAACATAAAAGCCCTCCGAAGTAAATGTCCTGCGGCTGTAAGATCGATCTTAACGGGCTGATTATACCATACTTCGTGAACAAAAGCAACATAGACAAGCTGTTTTAGCATTGGCAGACCGATCAAGCATTAACTATACACCGCAGTCGATTTTCCATGCAGAAGAAATATCGGTTGAATCATCTGAAAATATTGCAAATCTCTCTTTGTTGTGATATAATATTGCAAGTATAAGTTTTAGGTTGGGTTTATTATGCTGTTGGATTTGAAACGCAAGCCGTTCATCTTGTATGAAACGCTTGGAATGGCGAGCATGTATTACACAAAGAGATCGTTTATCAAGATCGCTGAGAACTTGATAGGCAAATTCGGCGATGTGCTTTCGCAGGATCAACTCGATGAGATGCGCTCAAACGCCATGCTCATCGAGCAGTTTACCTATGACGTTTGCTCCGATATGGATATAGACGCTCCCGATATCAAGTTCTTCTTCAAGCCTTTTGATACCGGCAGGCCGAATGAGACAAACTGCGTTGCAAAGATCTGCATACTCTCATTCCGAAATCTCACCGACACCGAGTTTGACGCTCAAATCGAGGGCACCAAGGGTCGTTGGAGAAAGCTCAGAGAGGAAGGCGTTGAGGTCGTCGATTTTTCCGGCGCAGGCATTTCCTTTGCCAGCACGAAGGGCAAGCCGGTTCCGAACCTTTTCGAGCAGCTCTATTCCACGCAGTATCCGCACGACGCCAAGATGGACGCATTCCGTGTTCTTGATAATTTCGACCACTACATGGATAAGCTTGCAGAGATCATGCGTCCCTATGCTACCAGGCTTGTTGAAGGCATGCCGAGGCTTCTGCCCATCTACAACAGCGTCGTAAGCATGTGGGAGCAGAGCTTTGCCAATATGGTTCCCAACCAAATGCTCGATCTTATCAGGGTCGATCCCGCAAATATGATAACCCCGGACACCGCGGTGGGCTTCAGCCTCTTCTCCTTCAACGAGATAGGCTTCGGCTATGAACCCGGCACGAACGACAACATCGCGACGATCTACATCGGCGCGGGCGTTTATCCCGAGTACACCCAAGGACGTTCCGAAAAGCGCGCCGACAAGCTCGCCGAAATAATGAAGTCCTTCACCGATCCCGTCAAGATCGACATCCTTTCAAGGCTTTTCCATGAGTCCGATTATTGCCTCAACATCGCTCAGAAGATGGAGCTGAACGCGGGCAATATGTCCAGACATTTGACCACGCTGTATGAGAACGGCATGCTTCTTAAGGAGAGGCGCAATCTGAGAACGTATTACAGCACGGACCTTCAGTCTATAATGCGCACCTTCTCCGACGTTCAGAAGTATATCAAAATCAATCAAGTTGGCAGCGGCGGCAGCAACAGCGGCGGCAATAACAATAGCTGACGTGTTGCTCCTCTGACTTTGGCTCTCTGCAAATCCCATATAGTTCTCACAGCCTGTGTCAATGCGGCACAGGCTGAGTTTATTTTATGCTTTATACTAAGCTCTGATTAAAAGCGGACTAAATTGCCGAGGAGTTTTTCGTCCTGTCGAAATCGAACGCAGCGAGGCGATACGGAGTTTCGTTGAGCGAAGAGAGACCGGGGCGGAAAACAATCGGCAAGAAGTCCTGTTTTAGTCAGAGTTTAGTATAAGCAAAAAAACAAGCGCTCACCCCCTGTTATCCAAGCCGTAAGATTTCGGATATCAAGGGGCGATTTATGTTGACAACACCGAGCGTGATATGTTATATTATATGCTACGGATTGCTTTCCGCAAAGCACAAAAAATAAGGCTCCGATATATACGAGCCAAAATGAAGGAGATATCATGGCAAACGCATATTTCACCATCAAACGCCCCGAAAATGACCCGTTCCTCGGCTATCTGCCCGGCTCCAAGGAGCGCGCAGAACTCAAGGAAGAGCTCGCCCGCCAGTCCGCCGAAGTTGTGAAGATACCGCTGATAATCGGCGGCAAAGAGATCTTCACCGAAAACACCTTCAAGGTCACGATGCCCCACGACCACGGCCACGTTATTGCAGAGTGCTGCATGGCCGGCGAAAAGGAACTGAAGATGGCGGTCGACACGGCGCTTGAGGCCAAGAAGGCATGGGAAGAAATGCCCTGGGAGCATCGCTCGGCCATCTTCCTCAAAGCGGCCGACATGATC
>JAFZJT010000050.1 GCA_017553815.1 Clostridia bacterium | reverse complement strand
GTACTACGCTGCCTGCGCATACAAGCAAGCCCTTGCCTGCTTCGGCGTTCGTTACATACGAGAGCTGTGTATCGGATATGCCAAGCAGCTTTGAAAGCTCCTGCCTGTCGGTCGCCGCCTGATTGAGCAGCGTTATGAACTCGGAGTTTGCGAGCATAGTTCTCGCGGTATGCGACTGAAGAAGATCCTCGACGTTCTGCGAGATGCCCGTATAGAAAGCATTATGCTTTCGCGCTCGTTTCCACTGCTCAAAGAGGAAGTTGGAGCTGTATTCGCTTGAGAACAGCAGATAGATCTCGTCGATGAATACAAAGGTCGGTCGGCCCTTCTTCTTGTTTTTGAGTATGCGGTTATAGATCGAATCGAGAGTAACGAGCATACCTATGGGCTTGAGCTGCTTGCCGAGGTCGTGAATATCGTAGCAGATAACTGCGTTCTCCGTATCCACATTAGTCTGCTTGGCAAAGGTGTCGAGCGAACCTTCGGTGAAAAGCTCTATCGCAAGCGCAACATCCTTTGCTTCGGGTTCTGGCTGGCATAGAAGCTCCCTGTGGAAGTCCTTGAGCGTGGGAGGAGTGCCTTTGCAGCCGTTCTTCATGTAATCGCGGTAGATTAGCGTGGTGCAGCGGTCTATGACCGACTTCTCCTTTGCACTTATTCTGCCGGAGCCTATGAGCAGTTCGCAGAGCGAAAGCACGAACTCGGACTTGAGCGTGATCGGGTTTTCGGAATCCGAATAGCTCTCGTCCATATCCATCGGGTTTATGTGCATGCCCGAATCGGCTGATATGCGTATTATCGTGCCGCCAAGAGCGCGTATGAGCTGAGTGTACTCCCTCTCGGGATCGAGTATTACTACGTCGCAATCGCCGCGCACTATGAGCTGGATTATCTCGCGCTTTGCAAAGAAGGATTTACCCGAACCCGATGTGCCGAGATAATAGCTGTTTCCGTTCAGAAGCTCTCTGCGGTTCACAAAGATAAGGTTGCGGCTTATCGCGTTCTGACCGCAGTATGTGCCGTCGTCATGCGAGATCTCCTGCGCTCTGAAAGGCATGAGCACAGCGGTGCTCTCGGTCGTAAGCGTCCTTAAAGCGTTTATCCTGCGAACCCCGATGGGAAGCACGGTGTTGAGCCCTTCAAGCTGCTGATACGAGAGCGTATCGAAATCGCAGAGATGCTTTCTTGCAACGGAGAGGAACGCTTCCGTGTCCGCATCGAGCTGTTCCATGCTATCGGCCATGTGGACAGCTGTAACCGTTACGAACATCATGCGCTGATCCCTCGTGGTAAGATCGTTCAAAAACTCGGTTGATTCCTTGCGTTGCTGTTCAAGGTCATACGGAACAATCGCAGCGAAATTGTTGTTATTGTTCTGCTTGCGCTGCCATTTGGCTATCTCCGATTCCGTGCCGAGGAGCTTTCTTTCAACCTCTTTTACCGCTTCATCCGTGGGAACGGGGATAATGTCTATCGAGAGCATCATATTGCGCTGCATCTCGCAGAGCTCGGTTATCATGCTGTCCTTGAGGAATGACGGGTATTCCTTGAGGAACAGCACCCGCGCATACTTATCGCCGATCTTTATGCAGTTATGCAGTACGCTCATAGAGGACGGCGCAATAGTGTCGATGAAAGAATGTCCCTTTCTCCTTGATGAGCATATATCGAAGCGGAAATTATCCTCCTCGCCTGCGCGGTAGAAATCATGCAGAATACGGAGCCGCTCCGCAGCGTTCAGCTCGATGAGCCTTGAAGCAAGGCTCGCAAAGCGCGAGGTGAGTTCCGTAGATACGCGGTTAAAGAATACCCTCGCATCCTCGATATTGCGTTTGATTACCGATACGGTCACATACTTCTCCTGAATGATACCGCTGCCGCTCATAGCTTTTTCCGTAAGCATATCGTTGAATTCGGTGCGGTATTTATCGAGCTCATCGCCGTGCAAGGGAAGCAGATGGACATTGAAGCTCCGCTTCGATACCCTGCGGTTGTTTATGCTTATCTTCGTTGTTGCACCTACCTCAAGGGAGTTAATAAGGTCGCAATACAGAAGGAACATCTCCATCTGATTCTCTGTTGATGCGACCGAATAGTTTATGTCCGTGAACTTGAATGATTTGGTGTACTTGTTTCCAACAAGGAATGTCCCGTCGTCCCATATCCGTCTAATAGGGATAGTGTCCTGAACCTTGCGCGGTATCTTGAAATTATCCTTATCTCCGCGCAGTATCGCCTTGAGCGTCTTAATCACAGCGAAGCACCTCCTCAAAGCGTGTGCCGGAAAGAGCTTGCGCGTATAGATTGCCGGGGACGAACGGCAGTTCCTTCGGGGTACTCGCCTGACGGATATACGCAAGTGCGAACTGTTCTGCGGTCATACCGTGGTAGCGTATGAAGCCGAGCGCCGCGAACGGGAAGGCAGCAAGGACGCAGAGCCAGCTCACCACCTCCGAGCCGAGCGGTTCCTTCAGCCCGAAGTACACGCCGACAGCAACACCGACCGCTAAGGCTGAAAAAAGGAACTGCCTTGCGGACAGTCCCATGATGATCGATTCCTGATAATCACGAATCTCTTTATTGATTTTTATTTCCATTTATACCTCCATATCTGTTCTTTTGATCGACATCCTCAATTTCTTCTGCTGCACATGGTACAATAAAGAAAAACGGAGGATGCTAAAATGATAAAGTACATCTATATCGCTGGATTGATCCTTTGGATAATCGGAATGGCGCTTCGCTCGCCCAAGCTCGCCATCTGCGGCATACCGACGCTCTACGGCTTCGTAATGGGATTCATACTTCCGTTTCTATCGGAACAGGCGAATCACACCGTATACGTCATCGCCTACTGCATGTACGGTCTTATCGCACTGATATGGCTCGGAAGCCTCGTTCGTTTAACTTTGGACAAGGTGAGGGAACGCCGAGCCGAGCGAGAATGGGAGCTTGATTTCGTTGAACAGCTCAAGCAGCAAGGAAACCACACCGATTACACCTCGATAAGCGATTGAATGAAGGAGCGCCGCGGCGCTCCTTTTACATACCTATCATTTCATGGATAATCCTATCGCTCATTCGTATCGCGCCCACAAGCACAAGCAGATTCACAATGAGTTCAAGCAGGTAAGACCATACCGCCGATGTAGCGGATGCCGAACTGTCAACATTAGGCATTGACGTTGCGAATACCGAGTAGATTATGCAGGCAAGGATTATGATAGCACCCTGCAAGCATACTCCTGCGTAGCTCTTTATGAACTGCCTGCCGATATTCGACGTGCCTTCGCCCGCAAAGCCCGCCA
Source organism: Clostridia bacterium (assembly GCA_017553815.1). Next base: position 3,581 of record JAFZJT010000050.1, on the reverse strand, counting down.
TCGGCACGGGAGCTATCGCCGTATACATATAGAGCTTGAAAAAGCGGGAGTACACGGTAAGAAGGATAACGCAGCTCAGCACGGCGACGAGAAGTGCGCCTATGAGCGAAACGAGCCACAGTGGGATCGAATCGAAGAAACCCACGGAGCATATCTTATCCCTTAAAGCGTTCGGGAGCTCAAGGTTCCCATCGAACACCGTGCCGGATGAAGCATAGATCTGGTTCATTATCCCCTGAATGATTTTGAATATCGCCTGCATCAAGTCCATACTGTATGTGACGATGCCTTTTGCAATCGCAAACCTGAGAAAAAGCTTGAGCGCCTGCTCCGGGCGCTTGAGTTCTGAAAAGTTGGTCGTTGTTTTCATAACGCCCACAACGAAGAACAGCACGAGAAGCCCATAAGCGATGCCCTTTATGCCCGAATGGATGTTCACCATTATCGACCAAATAGCGCCGTCCTTGAACTCTGCGGGCGAAGTTGTAAGCAAGTCCCATATCAACGCAAGATAATGGGACCATGTGCCGAGTGCCTTATTGAGTATCTCGACTATCGCATTGGTTCCCATATTACTTCACCCCCTGATGGGAGCGGCGGCAAAAGCCGCCGCGGATAAGAATACCCATCAGCCCGTGATGAGGGTGAGGATCTCTTTGGTGAAGGTGATCACAATGCCGCCCGCGATGGTAAGCATACCGTTCGCCCTTGCGGAAGGATCGTGGGACTTGAGCGAGATGCCGAGCTGGAGCACGCCGAATGCCAGCAGGATAATGCCGACAGCGCGGATAAGACCGAAGATGAAGTTTGAGAGATTGTTGACCACGCTGATGGGATCATCGCCCGAAGCGAAAGCAGCACCTGCGATGCTGAAAACGAGCACAAGTGCCGCGAGGATAGAGAATACGGTTTTAGTTTTCCTGTTCAGTTTCATATTGAGAGTTGTCCTCCTTTGGTTGATTTGTTGTTTGTTTGCCCTCCGATAAAGAGGAAAGCTCGCCTGCGAACTCTTCTCCTGCGAGCATATTGAAGCTGTGTTCATACTTGGGGTATCCGCCCGAAGCACATAACCTATACGCGCTGTGCTTTTGAAGCGGATACTTTTCGTCCATAACGGGACGGAACCCTCGGATAAAGATAAGTGCGTATCTGTTATCCAGCATACGCACTTCATCGGGAGTTAACAGCTCTCGTCCCGTGAGCTGTTGGTTTGTGGAGTATGAGCCCGTCTTGCCTTTGGTCTGTCCGTGAGTCTTTAGCCATATCGTCTGCTTTCCGAGCTGCTTTGAAACATACTCATGGGTGCTCTGCTCGTTGCCGCCGAGATAGATAAGCGAATCGCAGTTGCCCGTTATAGTTTCCCAAGCGCCGTCCTTATATAATCCCTTTAGCTGAGCGAGGTTCTGAACGATGATCGTTGCCGACATATTCCTTGAACGCATCGTAGCAAGCGATTTATCGAACTCTTCGGGCAGGCTGACATTCGCAAACTCATCGAGGATAAACCGCACATGAACAGGCAATGGTCCATAATGGATATGATCGGCTCTGAAATAAAGCTCTTGGATTATCTGCGTATAGAGCATACCGACGAGGTAGGACAGCGAAGTATCGTTGTCGGGAATAACGGCGAAGATCGCCATTTTCTTTTCGCCGAGCTCTCCGAAATCCATTCTGTCGCTATCGGTTATCCTTTGAAGCTGTTTCATGTTGAATGCCGCAAGCCTGACAGCAAGTGAGATATTTATGCTCTTTGCGGTCTTACCTGCTGCCTGCTTATAGACGGCATACTGCTTTGCGGCGATATGCCCCGGGCTTTGATAGCCGAGCTGCTGAAACAAAAGGTCGAGCGCCGAGATATGCTTTGAATCCTCCTCGCGCACATCCGCGTATGCGAGCATCTTCATAATCATAGCGAAGTTCTGTTCTTCGAGTGGTGCTTCATACAGCAGATAGAACATAAGCGCCTCAAGCAAAGCGGTTTCCGCTTTCTCCCAAAACGGATCGTTGCTGCTTGCTCCCTTCGGGGTGGTGTTCCTAATGAGGTTGGTTATGAGCTTCAAAACATCCTTATCGTCCCGAAGGTACATAAAGGGATTGTAACCGTCCGAAGCATCCATATCCACAAGGTTGAATACCCGCACGTCATACCCCTGCTCTAAAAGGTAATAGCCGGTATTGGCAAGTATCTCGCCTTTTGGATCGGTGATAACATACGAGCAGTTTGCCTCAAGGATATTCGGCAGCGCAACGAACCTCGTTTTGCCCGCACCAGAACCTCCGAGCACGAATGTGTTGAGGTTTCGATAGTGCTTGTATGAATCCATGCCGAGCCGCAGTTTCTTTGAAAGCACAAAGTTCTTTTCCTGTTTCAGGCTCTTGTTTATCTCTTTTGCTGCGCCCCACTTGGCTGAACCGTGCTCCTCGCCGTCGCGCGTGTTAGGCCTGCTTCCAAAGTAGAAAAGCAAACAGCAAGCATACAGCACAAGGAATACCAGTATGCACTTGCCGCTGTTTTCGCACCATACGATGCTGAACGGCTGCTTTATCGCCTCTGTCAGCCGCTTCATAATATCCACGATGCTCCCGCCCAAGCACGGGGCGGTCAAAAGCGCAAGCCATACTGTCGGAATGACAAGAGCGGCTGCATATACGAACCGCTCTTGTTTGTTATCTCTCATATCCGTACTCAGGCACGGGATGCATCGCCTGAAACCTTGATATGAGCTCGCTCAACGCCTCTGCAAGCTCATCGTCCATAGCGGACGAATATCGCATATTGATGAGCGCGTTTTGAATGGTAGTTTTCTCGTCTTGATTCAAACTTACTCTGTATTCGCTCATGGTACATCCTCCCTTCTTTTGATTATCGGGCAGCGCACAAGCGTTGCCCTGAAACTCTGCTTGCACTCCCGCTCACATGAATTGCACTTTGGGTTGAAAGCTATCTTTCCGCTTTTATCTCTGAAAAAAGACCATTCGCGCTTTCGCGGATCGGGCTTATCGTCAGCGCGCCGGTCCATTGCTGCGTGGCTTTGACTTGCTCTTGGAGCGGTTCTTGCTGCGGTACTTGGCGGCCTGAGCCTTCTGCCTGTCAAGGAGCTTCCTGTTTTCTTCAAGCTTGCGCTCGACCGATGGCTTCCTACTGCTGCGGTCTTGACGTTCCGGCGAGGTTGCCTTGCATTCGTTTGAGGCGCCTTTCGACGGAGTATCGTTTTTTTTTGCTTCCGAGTTCTGCGTTTCAAAAGCCATGCCGCCGATCTCCGCCTTATCGCGCTCGTTGAGCATCTCCGATCTGAAGCCTCTGCCTTCCTCGACCTTGCCGTATCCGATCTTGCCAAGAACGTGGTTTGCCATCGAGAGCTGTTTCGCGCTCATGATAATATCCACCTTGCCGTCTCGGTTCTTTGTGTTCAGAAACGGGGCGTAGGTTATCTTCTTCTTTGCAAGCTTCTGAAAGCCCGCAAACTGTTCCTTTGTAAGCGAGATAACATGAAGCTCGTCCTTGCTCGACAAAAGTTTCGGCAGGCTCGTTCTGCCTATGTGTACCTTTTCCTTCTTCGCCCATGCGATAAGCAGCG
>JAFZJT010000049.1 GCA_017553815.1 Clostridia bacterium | reverse complement strand
GTACTGTGCGTTGCCTTCCTTGGTGGGCTCTTCGCCGTTATACTCGGGCATGGCGCCCGCTTCGACCGCTTCATCGACCTCAAGCTCGGTGCCGTCCCAGTTGACCCAGGTAACGGTGAACCCTTCGATGATCTCGGTCTCGGAGCCTTCGGTGATAACGTCCTTGATCTCGTAGGTCTCGATCGTGCCTGGCTCGCTGTAGAAGCAGCTCGCAAGCTCGATGCCGAAATAGTAGACGCCGGGTTCGGCATCATCCGCAACATGCATCTTAAGGGTGTAGATAACATCCTCGTTGCTAACATCGCCGTCGGGAATGAGCATAATCATGGAAACCTCGCCGGGATTTGCCTCGTAGGACTCGAAGTGATAGCCGCCCGCGGCGGTCGCAGCGTTGAGCACGGAACCGGGCACGAACTCGGTGATCTCGAAGATATCCGCGTCATAGTACAGGTATACCTGAAGACCGGTGAGCTGATACTCGCCTTCGATATTGAGCGTTACCTCGATATCATCGCCTGCCTTGGCCTTTTCGGGGGACTCGGAGAAGATCCTCGCGGAAAAATCATAGCCCGGAGCATCAGCTTCGAGGATCTCGACCTCGGCCGCCTCCGTGCTGAATGGGATGGGTTCGCCGGCAACAGCGTCGATCGGATAGTAAACAAAGTTGTCGCCCGAAGTGATCGTCGGAGTGAACGCATAGGTTCCTGCCTCAGCGCCTTCCTTCGCCTTGAAAGTATAGGTCAATATGACGCCTTCTGCGGAAAGTGGCGTGCCTATGCACATGCATCCAAAAGCGACCACATTCTCAGCCCCCTCGACATGCGCGACCCCAATCGATGCCGCTGCAGAATAGACCTGACCCGCGGCATACGATACATATTCAAAAGTATTGGAATCGTAGCGCAACTGGTAGGAGAGTGCATTGGCCTGGTAGGTTCCGCTTACGGAAACCGATACCTCGAATTCCTCTCCCGCCGCAACGGTATCCGGAGCCTCTGCGGTGAAAGTCGCATGCATTCCGGAGACATCACGGGTGACGGGCGCTGCGGCTTTTTCCGCTGATACAGGCACGCTTACAAGCGCCATGGCCATGGAAAGAGCCACAACAAATGCAATAAATCTCTTCATGTTTTTCCTCCTGTAGGTTTGATTTGTTAAACTAAAGCCATCGCGCGGCTGAAGTTCCGTTAGACCCTCACACAGCAATATACGATAACTATGCGTATACAATTATACTTCAATATACAAAACAAGTCAACCTCTTTTTCTAAAACGGTCGACCTGCGCCTATCCATCGTTATATGCGCACAAATGCGCGCCTGTATACTCTTTACTCTATTATTGGCTTATGTTCAAACTCATTTCCTATTACGCAATTAAATAAACTCAAACTGTTTTATCCATCGCATTACGGTGAAATCGCGTTTAATTTGCTATAATATATTGTTTTCATCCTGCCCTGATTCCCATTCGATATTCTCGAGCCTGCGCTCGCGCCCCTCCATTATGCGCTGAATATTCGGAAGATGCGCGATAACGATTATCACGAGCACGACGACGGACATCACCATCAGCGGGATATTGCCAAAGTTTTTGATGATGACGAGCACCGAGGTTACAAGGGTTCCGATCAGCGATCCCACCGAAACCATTCGGGTGATCGCAATCAGCGCTATCGCCACGCCGAGCGCTATAAGAAGCTGCACCGGCGATAGCACGAGGAAGCCTCCCAGCGCCACTGCCACGCTCTTTCCGCCGCGGAACTGGTAGAATATCGGCAGAAGATGGCCGAGCAGCGCCCCGAAGAAGCCTACGCAGCCGAGGAAGGTCGGCAGCTTGTCCATAAAGGTCATATCGGGAAACAGCGCGATCACAAGATGCCCGAGACCCATTCCGATAAGCACGCTCACCGCGCCCTTGAGGCTGTCGAAAAACAGGCAGAGAAGCCCCCACTTCCAGCCAAAGGTGCGCAGGATATTGGTCGAGCCCGCGTTGCCGCTGCCGCATTCCCTGATATCCTTGGATTTTGCCTTCGCTATCTTCACGGCAGTCATAATGCTGCCTATGAGATAGCCCGCGACGAGCGTGATAACGAAAAGTATGACCGTTATCATGATGCACTTCCTTTCTGCCGCTCAATTGCAGCCGAAATACTCTTTTGCGGTTTTGCAGTCGGATGCTATCTGCGCCTTGAGCTCATCGAGCGAGGAAAACGCCTTCACTCCGCGCAGTCTTTTAACGAAGAAGACCTCGATCGCCTCCCCATAGATATCCCGATTGAAATCGAAGATATGTGTTTCGATCATGCGGCTTCTGCCGCCCACGGTCGGGTTCGTGCCGATGTTCGTGACCGAAGGGAGCATATCGCCCGCAAGCCTCGCCATGCTGATATAGACGCCGTCCTGCGGTATCGCCCTCGTTTCATCTGGCAGGATATTTGCTGTCGGAAAGCCGATGGTGCTTCCGATGCGCTTGTTCTGCATAACCGTTCCCGAAAGGGCGTAGGTTCTTCCGAGCATGAGCTGTGCGTTCTGCACGTCGCCCTTCTCGATAAGCTCGCGTATGCGGGTGCTCGAAACGGGCTTATTCGCGAAATTCACGGGAGGGATGACGGCAGCTCCGATGCCATTTTTGATGGCGAGCTTTGTCAGAAGATCGGTGTTTCCACTCTTGTTCTTTCCAAAGGTGTAGTTGAAGCCCGCAACCAGGGTATGCGGCTGCATTTTCTCGATCAGCATATCCATGAACTTTTCGGGCGAAAGCGATGAAAGCTCCCGAGTGAACTCGACCTGCTCTATGCGCTTTGCGCCGAGCTTCTGCATTATTGCGAGCCGCTCCTCATTCGAGCAAAGCCTTGCGACCTTCGCGCCGAAGAGCTTCTGCGGATGGTTGGCAAAGGTGAACACTGCGGGCTCATGCCCGTACTTTGCAGCGAGCAGCACCGCGGTGTCTATTAGCTTTTTATGCCCTATGTGCATCCCGTCGAACATCCCGAGGGCGAGCACGGTCTTAGTCATAGTAGTTCTCCGTATCCTTCCGCGAATCTTATCCATTGCTGTCTGAGCAGCCCTTGCAGCGGTTAAGTCTATTTTCTTATGAAATTCCGCAGGAATTTCAACATCAACTATTCATTATTCATTATTCACTGAAGCGCTGCGACATCTTTTCCGAGCCAAACGGTTATATGCAGTCCGCCCGCGTCCCTAACGGCAAGCCCCATGAAGACTTCATCAATATAAAGCCTTTGTACTTCGCCCTCTGCGCAACCCTCAAAGGGGATGCTCGCGCCGTTCACAAGAAGGCGCTTTTGCTTATTTGAAAGCCCCTCGAGCTTCAGGGCAGGGATATGCTCTATTGCCCTGTCCATCGGAACGAGCACTCTTTCAAGCGCGTTCTCCTCGGAAAGCGCCTTCAGCTCCGCTATCGTATGCGCGAGCGAAAGCTCGAAACTTCCCGAAGCCGTTCTCAGAAGAAACGGCATATAGGCGGGCACGCCGAGCTTTTTGCCGATATCGTGGCAGAGCGTTCGAACGTAGGTGCCCTTCGAGCACTCTATTTTAATAAGAAAGCTGTTTTTATCGAGCTTTTCAACAAACTCCAAGCGGCTGATCGTTATAAGGCGCTTTCGCTCTTCCACCGGAGCGGTGACTTCGCCGCGCCGCGCAAGCTTGTACATCTTGACGCCGTTGACGTTCAGCGATGAGTAGATGGGCGGCACCTGAAGCTGTTCGCACAAAAACGACGGCAAAACGGCCTCAAGCTCCTCCACGGAAACATCGCATTCCGCGCTCTCTATCACCGCGCCGTAGGCGTCCTCGGTGTCGGTCGCAAGGCCGAAGCGTATCTCGGCGAGATACTCCTTTTTCTTATCCACAAGATAGTCAAAAAGGCGGGTCGCCCTGCCTATGCAAACAGGAAGCACCCCCGCCGCCGCCGGGTCAAGGGTTCCCGTGTGTCCGACGCGCTTTTCATGAAAGATCCTGCGAATATCCACCACCACGTCGCTGGATGTGAGTCCTGGCGGCTTCAATACGCAAACAACACCTTCAAATGGCATTTTGTTTCCTTAATTTATAAAGTATTCTCTATATTTGAACCATAAGCAAAGGCGCTCAGGAGTTATTGTTTTCAGCTCCGAGAACCCTTTCAAGCTCCTCATGCGCCTGGAGCACGATATCGGCCTTGACGGTCGAAAGCGGCTCATGCGCGGTGTAACCCGCCGCCTTTTCGTGACCGCCGCCGCCGTGGAGCTCCGCGAGCCTGCCTACGTCGCCAACGCCCTTGCTGCGAAGGCTGACCTTATACGAGCCGTCCGCGCCCTCCCTGATGAAGATTGCGATCTTAACGCAATCGATATCGCGAATGCCGTCGATGATGCCCTCGCAATCCTCATTGGTGGCGTCGAAGCTTTTCATCTGCGCCTGAGTGAGCGTTGCAACGCCTATCATGCCGCCCGCCTCGAGTTGGATATTTGAATTAACAAAGCCCTGCACCCTCGTTTTGCCGTAGGGAACGGTGCGATAGATGAGGCGGTTGAGTTCCGCAACGTCCACCAGCTTTCGGTCGATAAAACCGGCTATGGTGCGAAGCGCGTTGCCCGTGGTGTTGCTGTAGGAAAGGTTACCCGTGTCGGTCACTATGCCCGTGTAAAGGCAGATCGCCGCGTCCTTATCCACGGGCATGTCCAGCCTTTTGAACAGCTCGTTTATTATCTCCGCGGTCGCCGCCGCGTCCGCCACGATGAGGTTCATCTCGCCAAAGCGCGGGTTGGTCTTGTGGTGGTCGATGACTGCGGTATGTTCCGCCGCCTCGAAAAGTCGGATGGCCCTGCCGAAGCGCGGCGTGTCGGCGCAATCGACAGATATGACGTTCTCATAGCCCACCGCTTTTTCGGGCATCACGACAGACTCCGAGCACGGCAAAAAGGCGTATATCTTCGGCACGGGATTCGCGCACACCACCTCCGCCGTCTTGCCGAGCTTTTTCAGAAGCTGAAAGAGCGCAAGCGCGGCGCCGAGCGTGTCGCCATCGGGCGAGATATGCGAAAGCAGGGTGAACCTGTCGCGCTCCCCGATGAAGCGTATCACGGAGTCAAAATCGAGATCGTTATTGCTCATCATTGTTTTCGGAATCATCCTTTGCTCGCTCGCGCTGCAGTCTGTCGATTATCTCCGCGATATGCACGGAATACTCGATGGAATCGTCGAGCGTAAATTTAAGAGTGGGTATCCTTCTGATATCGATACGCCTGCCAAGCTCCCTTGCAATGAAGCCCTCGGCGCGATTGAGGCTTGCGACGGTCTCCCTTCGCACCTCGTCGTCCTTATCATACACGCTGACCTTGACCTTTGCAAGCTTGAGGTCGTTCGTGGCCTCAACGAGCATGATGGTCGTCATGGGCGAGATGCGCGGATCCTTCATATCGCGCACTATCTCGCTCAGCGCCTTTTTTATCTCTTCGTTTATCCTGTCGTACCTGATGTTCGGCATTTTCTCTCCGTTATTGATGGTATTTCTTTATCGTGAACAGCAAGCTTGATTCTTACGGAATTCCGCAGGAATTTCAACCACAATTATTCACTATTCATTATTCACTCTATTGGATGTAAGCGCCTCAGCGCTTGACCTCCTCCATGATGTAGGCTTCGATCTGATCCATCTCGTGAATGTCGTTGAAGTCCTCGATGCTGATACCGCACTCGTAGCCTGTTGCGACCTCCTTGACGTCGTCCTTAAAGCGCCTGAGCGAAGCGATCTTGCCCTCATGGATAACAACACCGTCGCGAACAACGCGAACCAGCGCATTCCTCGTTACCCTGCCCTCCTGGACGTATGCGCCTGCGATGGTGCCGATGGAGCTGACCTTAAAGGTGTTCCTAACGCTTATCGTGCCCAGATGAACCTCCTTGAATACGGGCTTGAACAGACCCTTCATTGCGTTTTCAACATCCTCTATCGCCTGATAGATGATGCGGTAGGTGCGAACATCGACCTTCTCCTGCTCGGCAAGGGATCTTGCGCCGGAGGAGGGACGAACGTTGAAGCCGATGACGATGGCATTTGATGCAGAAGCGAACATAACGTCCGACTCGCTGATCGCGCCGACGCCGCCATGGATGCACTTGACGTGAACTTCCTCATTGGAAAGCTTCTCGAGCGAGCCCTTGACAGCCTCGACCGAGCCCGCAACGTCCGCCTTTACGACGACGTTCAGAGTCTTTATCTCTCCGTCTGCGATATGGCTGAACAGATCCTCAAGGCTGACCTTGGAAAGGTTCTTGAGCTGTTCGGCCTTGATCTTGTTTCTGCGCTCCTCGGCAACCTTCTTGGATACCTCGGCAACGTTCATAACGTCTCCCGCCGAAGGAACCTCGTTGAAGCCGAGCACCTCTACGGGGCAGCTCGGACCCGCGGCCTTGACGCTCCTGCCCTTGTCGTCCATCATCGCGCGAACCCTGCCGTATGCGATACCCGCAACGATCGGATCGCCGACCTTGAGGGTGCCGTTCTGAACGAGCACGGTGGCAACGGGGCCGCGGCCCTTGTCAAGCTCGGCCTCGATGATGGTTCCCCGCGCAGCGCGCTTGGGGTTCGCCTTGAGCTCGAGCACATCCGCCTGAAGCAGTACCATCTCAAGGAGTCCTTCGAGGTTTATGCGCTTCTTCGCGGACACCTCAACGCAGATGGTGTCGCCGCCGAATTCCTCGCAAACGAGCTCATGCTCCATGAGCTGCTGCTTTACGCGATTGGGATTCGCCTCAGGCTTATCGATCTTATTGACCGCCACAATGATGGGAACGCCCGCCGCCTTGGAGTGGTTGATAGCCTCGATGGTCTGTGGCATGATGCCGTCATCCGCCGCAACAACGAGGATTACGACATCCGTTACCTGTGCGCCGCGTGCGCGCATCGAGGTGAACGCCTCGTGACCCGGAGTGTCGATGAAAGTTATTGTCCTGCCGTTCAATTCGACGGTGTATGCGCCGATATGCTGGGTTATGCCGCCCGCCTCGCCTTCGACGACGGAGCTCTTTCTGATTGCGTCGAGCAGGGAGGTCTTGCCGTGATCAACGTGACCCATGATCGTGACAACCGGGGGACGGGGGGCGAGATCCTCTGGCCTATCCGCTTCCTCGGCGTTCTCCTGCATGGTCTCCTCGTATGTTTTGGCGACCTGATGCTCGAGCTCGATCTCATAGTCCATCGCGATGAGCGCACAGGTGTCGAAATCAATATCCTGATTGATATTGGCAACAATGCCCATCATGAAGAGCTTTTTGAGTATCTCCGAAGCGGGCTTTCCGATCTTCTCGGAGAAGTCGCGAACGGTGATGGTCTCGGTGGTGATGACCGCCTTTTCGATAACAACGGGTTCGGGCTTGCGCGTAGGCTGCTCGTGCTTCGCATTCTTACGCTTTTTCGAGCCGAAGGATGCGCCGTCGTCCTCCCAGTTCCTTGCAGAGGGTCCGCTTTCTTTCATAATGGTCTTCTTGTTCTTGGCTTTCTTTTCGGTGTCGAACGTGCGCACGTATGTACCCTTGTTTTCGGGAGTGCGCGTGTCCTTCTTGTTGACTATCG
>JAFZJT010000001.1 GCA_017553815.1 Clostridia bacterium | reverse complement strand
GTTCTCCCGTCGCCCTCGCTTCCTTTTCTTTCAGCATTTGAGTGCTGTTTGTCAAGGGCGGCGATGACCGTAAGACGACACCGACACAATTGCCAAATTCAGACTTGACTTTTAATAGTAGTTAGTCTTTCTATTTGGATTCGCGGAGCTGCTGAGCGCAAATGCAGCGCAACCGATGCGCGGGGCATCGGTTGCGAAAACTCTTTCTATATGCTCAATTCAAGCCGTTTACGGTGAGGCTTTATACATGCTCAGATCAAACTATTGACATGAGCCATCATTTGTTTTCCTCATTCACCGCAAAAAGCTTGACGTAGCCGCTCTCGTTTTTAACAACGCCGAACGCGCGCGCTCTGTAGTAGATCTTTCTCGCCCAGTTGGTATGCGGCTTTATCTCATTCATCTTGTTGCCGCCGAAGCCCTTTACGACTCCGCCGCTCGTTCCGAGTATCTGGCAAGCATCGTCATACTCCTCCTGCGTCACGGCCATGAGCGCGTTGACGAACTTAATGTGCGTCGGATGGATGACCGTGCGTCCTACAAAGCCGTTCGCCTTATCGAGCAGAACCTCGCGAAGAAGGCCGTCTATCTCGCCATTTACAAGGGGCTGGCGGCGCATAAGGTAATCTCCTATGCCATATTGCTGGAGTTCCTCGAACTTAAGCTCCTTCGGAGCGCGGAAATACTCCCAAACTGGGCCGGAGAGGACGTAGTCGTTGTTCCTGCCGCAGATGTTTATTATGTCGCTCAAGCATTCCCTGACGGTCATGATATCATACAGCGAATAATCCACGCCCCTGCGCACACCGAATACCGAGCTGAAATCGGTTCCGCCGACGCGCACCTGAAGCACGATGTCGTGGTATTTATCGAGGATGCGCTTGATGCCCAAGAGCTGCTCAAGGCGGCTCTCCTTATAGATAACTTCGGGATCCTCGATGATCGGCATTCCGTAGATGACCTCTCCGAAGCGTTCGTTAAGATCCAAGAGATAGGCGTAGTATTCGTGCCCGTTATCGGCGTTGAACTTCGGGAAATTGATGCCGCAGAGGGAATGCACCTCCTGCTTTGTGAGCGCATTTCCAAATGCCTTGAACTGTGCAAGGTTCCTGATGCGAACGAATATCAAAGGAACATTGTCGCCGTCGAGCGTGCCGTTGTCAACAGCCTCGGTGATGTTCGCAAGCAGCCTATGTACGTTCTCCATCGCTTCGGGAACGCGCTCCTCGGGACAGGCATCCTCAAAGCAAAGCACGATAGTAGTCAGACCGGGGATCGCGCCCGAGAATATCTTGGGCGCGAAATCCTTATAGCCCGGCATATACATTGCCGCACCGAGGCAGTACTGCAGGAGCTCCCTATCCGTATACTTGTTAAAGTGCTCCGGTTCGACTACGAATTTGAAGTCCGGATTATATCTGTGATGCTGCATACCGTTTCCTTTCTTTGCTTCAATTCATCGAGTAAAGATCACAGGGTCTTCTTAGCAAAGCTGATCTTGCGGCCGTGAATCCCGTATGCCTCGAAGCGGAACCGCCCGACATTGGGATACTGCGGCTTGGCAGTTCGATCTGTACAGCTTATATCGCAAAAGCTCCGACGCCATGCTTTGACGGATCCGATCAATGCGTCAAAAAGGCTTTGTGAATCACGGCTTTTGCATTAAGAATTCCCCAAACATTCATAGTTAAGGCGTTGTATATAAGCAATCGTTATATTTGATTTATTATAGCATAACCGATAGGATAATGCAATAGCGACAAAAGGGGTTTGCGGTGCCTGCGGTGTTTGCAAATTGCAGCTTTAAATGTCTAACCAACAAAGAACAGCTACCAGCCGTCCGCCGATTCTTGCCCTATAGCAAGAGCAGACGGATGCATGATAGCGCTTAAAGCTTTGCGCTATCCCAAAACACCTTTAAAATACTCCACCCATTCCTCCAAGCGTTCGCGCTCAAACACCTTTAGCGCCGCGGAGTAGATTCGGAACGCCACGCTATCAGTCCGCTCAATGAGGCGCAGAGTCTTCTTGGAGCCGAAATAACGGAGTCCTTTTGCGTCGCAGTATACCTCCAAGCTGTCGGTGAGCAGCCAATGCCGGCGGTAAAACCCTTCGGCGTCATCGCACGCCGTT
>JAFZJT010000048.1 GCA_017553815.1 Clostridia bacterium | reverse complement strand
TATGTTCAGACATACGTTTGCAACGGCGCTGCTTGATGAGGGTGTGGATATCAGGTACATTCAAGTGCTTCTTGGACATAGTTCAATATCAACAACGCAGATCTATACCCATGTTTCTGTTGGCAAGCAGACTATGATTTTGGCGGAAAAGCATCCGAGAGGCAAGATGAGTTTCGATATCTAAATGATTCAGCAAGCTTGAAAATGGGTTGCAGCGAGTGAGCGTTTGACAACCGAACTAAACTGATATAAGCGGCTGCTTGAAATGGCGGTCGCTTTATTATTGCAGGATAATCACTAATTATCCACCGATTATGTGAGAAAGGGTGTGATTACTATAGATGAAAGAAAAACAGCTTTAATCAATGGCATAATAATAACGCCAACAGAAGCTCTATATGCTCATGCAGTTATAGTTTGCGGGACTGTAATAGAGTCGATTATTCCAGAAGAAGATGTCCAGACTCTGTCTGAAACAGTTAAAAAGATCGATTGTAATGGGCAGTATATACTTCCAGGCCTTATTGATATCCATAGTGATATGATAGAAAACATAATTGTCCCGAGAAAGGGGATTGTTTTCCCTGTCGAAATTGCTTTATTTGAGGCAGATCGTCAACTCATTGGTCAGGGAATAACAACAATTTATCATTCTATATCTATTGCGAACACTACGATTTGCAATTGCTCGCGCACTTTATCTGTTGATGAGATGCTTAGCATCGGGAAAGCGATTAATAAATATGAAGCAGACCTCTTGATTCACCATCGTTTTCATGCTCGACTTGAATTAAACACCGTGGAAGCATGTGAAGACATAAATGCACTTTTAGATCAAAGAGTTATTCATGAATTGTCCTTGATGAATCATACTCCTGGGCAAGGTCAATATGCGAATCTAGAAGCATTTAGGGCAGAGATTCTAAAACAGTACGGTGAAATATCGGAATCACGAATATCTGATATAATTGAGGGGTGCCGAAATAAACCTTTACTAACACAAGAACAAATAACCAACCTTGTTAACCGCGCCATCTATTGCGGTGTTCCGCTCGCCCTTCATGATGTCGAAACAGAAGACCAATTAAACTTTATGATAGAGCATGGGATAGAGATATGTGAGTTTCCTCTAAATAAATGCATCGCAGCACGCGCTTTTGCAAAGGGGCTTTATTGCGTGGTTGGAGCTCCTAATGTGTTAAGAAACGGATCTCATAACCAAAATGTATCTGCACTTGATTTGTTGTCTGATAAGACAGCGACAATATTGAGTTCTGATTATTATTCGCCCGCTTTGCTTAAAACAATATTCTATATTCCTAAAATATCCTCAATTTCACTTGTTGAAGCGGTAAAATTCGCTACATATTACCCTGCTTGTGCAGTGAAAATTGACGATAAATATGGAAGCATTTCACCTGGGAAAAAAGCAGATTTAATTATAGTAAAATTAAACGGAAGTATACCGTTGGTTACATCAACCTATGTAGATGGAATCAATCGACTGCAACTCAATTACGAGGAAATATGCTATGAAACAGGAAGATAAGATTACGCTGCTTCAAAATAGTCTGAGTAAATGTAAAGAATACTATAGGAGTACGGTACCATTATGTGCAGCAGAGAATGTGATTTCAGAATTCAGCAAACTGCCTTTATCGGGAGACTTTCAAGAACGATACATAATGGGTAGTGCTTACAGTTTCAATTTAGAAAGCAATTTCATTGGAAGTCAGTTCCTGTTTCCAATCTATTCGATGATTCATGAGGAATGTAATGTTTTGTTTGGAAAATGTTTCGCCGATGCTCGCACTCTTTCCGGAATGAATTGCTTGACAACGATTTTGATGTCACTAACGAAGCTCAATGATAAAGTGGCAATTTTACCTGCAGCATGGGGAGGTCACCCATCGGTACAACCGGTTTGTGAACGGCTAGGGTTAGATGTGTATGAACTACCATACGATCATGAAAAATGGGATATTAATTATTCAGCGGCTAATCAATTAATAAATGACAAAAAAATAAATTATGTATTACTCGCTCCATCAGATATTATTCACCCACTTGATGTCGCACAACTGAATTTAGATAAATGCGTTTTACTTTATGATGTAAGCCAAACAATGGGGCTAATTGCAGGTGGAGTATCTCCGAATCCAATTAATCTAAAAAACACCGTTCTTTTTGGGGGAACGCATAAAACTATTCCTGGACCAGCGTCAGGGCTGATCTTGACGCAAAATGAAGATCTGTATAAAAAAATGGATTCAAAGATTAACCCTCTGTATCTACGTCATACACAAATGCATCAAGTTGCAAGTCTGCTGTTTTCTCTGATAGAGGTAGAATTCTTCGGTCATGAGTATTCTACCCAAATACTTAAAACCTCAAACAAACTTGGTGAATTATTAGAAATGAATGGATTTGATGTTGCAAGAATAAAAAGACAATATAGCGAAACTCATCAGCTTTTTATTTTTTGCAATACGCAAGAGATGACTCGAATTTTTAGAAATGCAATACGATATGGTGTTACCCTTAATAAGAAAGAGAAGGCTTTATTTCGTAATTCTGGTATACGACTCGGAACACAAGAAATAGCGCGGTATGGATGGGAGGAAAACGCTCTTTTACTTATTTGCGGTATTCTTAATGAATTACGAGAAAAACAACCTAACCAGCAACGAATAATTGAGCTTAAAAGCCAACTCCCTCCTAAAAATCTCAAGTTTACTTTTCCAAATGAAATACGGCAAGGAATAATGGATTCGTTACATCAGATATAGATCTAATTGTTGCAGGGATTCTTTGCACATACTATCGGCTAGTTTTAATGCTCTATAATACTTAATCCGCTTTAATTCACTTGTGGTAAATGCATCTGGGCAAGTATTATCAAGATAAGCAAGCAACAATTCTGCTAATAATTTGTTGGTATATAGCTCATGCTTGTCGCAAAGCTCTATACAATTAATCGTTCTTTCTTCCAAACTCTTTTTATCATATGTTTCTCCAGCCAATTCGCAGATAATAATGGCAATTGTTGACAATGATTCTAAGTTTCTATCATGGTTTTTCTTAGAAAAAGATAATGAAATATTATAATAATCTTCTGCTGTTTTAAGGTCTCCAATGCTTCGAAAGTGTTCGCCTATCTGAAAACACAAATTGTACTGAAGTCGTTTTCTCTGGGCTTTGTATTCAGAATAGACTCTATTTAAAAGTGTTAATTCAAGTTCCGATTTGTCTTTTCTTGTTGAAAGCAGGTAATTTGCCTCCGTTTTCAAAACGGATAACCTAGTTTGCTTATAACCATCTTTTGGGAGATGCTTAATCTGAAGCCATATTTTTTGGTGCAAAGTTTTAGCCTCGTTTACACGATTCTGGCATAAAAGTATTATTAACTTTTCTCGCATACATTTTATTGCAATACTTTTTTGACCAAATTGCTCTGCATATAGGATTGCCTCATCGTATTTCATGATTGATTGCTCCAGATCATACCCCTTATGGCGCAATGAATGTGCAATTCCATATAAGCATTGTGATTGATAGAGATTGAAATGATTATCTGAGCGCGCATGATCGAGTAAAATCTGATAAGTTGCTATTGCTTCTTCATAATCATTTTGCAAGTGATACAGATTTGCTACCGAAATTGAGAAACGAAACTGTAGGTCTGAAGTAAATGAGCGTGCAGATATTTTTGTTCTGTCTATAACTTCGCGTGCAGCCGGATAGTCTCCAACTCCAATAAGCCCTTCTACATAACCATAAATAATATTTAGAAATGTCTCTTCTCTCATACTTACGTCGGAAAGCTCCAAATCATGTATTTGCTTAAAATGTTCACCGATCATTATTAGAAAAGCATAGTTTTCTTCATCTATTCCTCTATCAATAGCGGCCTTTATTATGCTGTCATTAGTTTCAGCATCTTGAAACACAGAATAGTATGCCTGCTCATAAAGGCTACCAGACGAAAGGAAAAACTCATATACCTTGTCAATAATATCTTTTGTGGTTGGATGGTGATAGCAGAAATAATTTCTAAAGAGTTCGTGCATCTTTATAGTGCCATTTCTTCGATTAAGCTCAATTAACGAGCTATGATCTAATGACAAAAGGTCCTCAATATTAACATCGCAAAGTTCCTTTAGGCGATTAACCGAAGTAATTGACTCTGTAATGCTGAGAAAAGCTATATATTGTGCTAATGTTTGACAGTTCTCATTTAAATCGCAAATTATTCTGCTAATGTAACTATTTATTCTTCCTTTATCATATTGGATCGAAGAAAGCATGTCTGAACTGTTGCTTAATAAAAGAGTTATAAAAACAGGGAGTCCATCTGAGAAATCAAGTACTCTTGCTAAGCATTCAGAAGAAATCGATTTCCCATTATTCTTGGCAAAATCAAAAAGATCATTTTTTGAGAACGCATGAAGCTCTATATATTTTATTTGCGACTCATTGCTAAAGTTTAAAAATGGTAGCTTTTCGATTGAGCCAACAATAAAACAGTATTTTTGAGAAGAAGATAGAAAAATATCAATAATCGTCTCAACGTCTTTGCTTAAGCCAGTGTTGTTAATGTTATCAATAACAATATAAATATGTTTATATTTTGTTTTAGCAATGTTAAAAGCAATCTCAGAAATAGTTGAGCCTGCACAAACTATTTGAGAAACGATTTGCTCATCAACACTTTGAGTCCCGTCGCCCGACAAGTGAATGTAGATAGCCAATCCATTAATTAGCCGGAGTTTGCATTTCGGGGCTGCTGTTTTTTTGTTCTCCCTTGTTAGCCTGCGGTTTGTAAGATCACAGAAATATCGTAAAAAAGCACTTTTTCCGATGCCGCGCTTTCCATAGATGTTAATTATTCTTTTTCTCTCGCGAAGCGAAGTGATTATTTCTTGCAAACTATCAATTCTATCTGTGAAGATAGCTCTTGAGTTGTAATATATAGCTCGCTTATATCCTCTGGGACGAAGCCGCTTTATTATCCATGAACAGGCACTCACAAATGCCGTGATTATCGCCAAAACCTCCGCTGCTTCTGTGGTACTTAGATTCTTTATCCAGTCTAGCACTTTCATATTGTAACCTTTCTCACATAATCGGTGGATAATTAGTGATTATCCTGCAATTATTATATCATTATTCCGAACAAATGTCCACATGGTTTTAAGGATCCTGTGTCGTCTGGTTGGTACTTCGCACCTTGCGTGTGTTCAGAAGACAAGTTTTGTCTGTGTTTTTGCTAAACCATCCAATTAGCAAAAGGCTTGCGGTGGATAGGTATCCCATCAAAGCAGGCATAGCTATCGTTGATTTCAAAACCATTAACGTAATAACTGCCGCGCATTCCACTGCGGCATATATGCGAGCAATAGTTCGCGTTTTATCAAAACGCTGTTGCGATATTGGGTGGTTTTTATGAATGACCGGTGCCGTGAAGAACAAAACACAATAACCTATCAACAACAGAACAATCAACAATAGGAGCTGAGTTTTGATTAAGGATTCTGAAAACAGAATAGAGAGTACTCCAAGTCCGACTGAAATGAGCGTACAGGTGAAATGCGTATTAGCATGCGCACCTCCAACAATCATTCGAATCGGAAGCCAAGACAGTATGAACACAAGTATATGCATAGGTTTGCCTATAACGAGTCCGGCAACTATTTGCAGGACAAGAATCAGAAGGGTTGAAAGGGTGCATTCAATCCCATAGGCTACCACTGCGGTGCTATGCTTTGTTCCACCGGCATCTATTAGTTTTTGAGCAATATAATACGAAAGTTTCCTCATATCAGTTGAGCGTGACGAACGCTGTTTGAACATAATCTAAGTATTGTTCGGTTATCCTCGCCTTCTTGCCATACTTGCCGAATGTTGCAGCAGTCTTGGATATAGCAGAAACATTCATCAAATTAACGATGGTATTGCGTGACGTTTGCACAAAGCATTCGGGCAATGATACTGCAATCTCTTTCAGCGAAGATTTAAAAATGTAGGTCTTATCCACTGTTGTCAGGCTGACGTAATTCCGATCTACCGAAAAGAACAGAATATCAGAATAAGAGATGCGATAATCCATCCGATCAGCCCGGAATGCATAGCTGCCTTGAACAGTTGCTTGAAGCTTATGCTTTGCTCGAAGCAAAAGCTTCTTAACTTGCTTTTTAGAAGGCGGTTTGCATAGGAAATCAAAAGCTTCAACCGAGTATCCATCATGCACATAGCTGTGATTTGTACTCATAAGCACAAAAAGGCAGTTGGCAGGAAGCAGATTTCTCAGTTCCGTAATCAGCCCTGTGCCTTTAATGCGTGGCATCATAACATCGACAAATACAATGTCGGCTATAAGCTGATGTATCTTTGATGCATAAATAGCCGATTCCGGAGATAGGAAACATATAATCTCCGCTACAGACTCCAATTCGCTGCATACTGTATTAATAGTATCCTTAACAAGGCGGATGTCTGCTTCGATATCGTCGATAATAGCAACACGGTATCTCATTCGGCTTCCTCCAACATCGGAAGCAAAACTTCTGCCACCATAGTGCCTTCTTCGGGATGCAGACGGAATAACCCATCGCATTTATCGACAATGCTTCTTATCCTTGGCAGACCAAGCCCCCCCGAAAGCGCATTCTCCGATACTTTCCCAACTGTGCTGTTTGTTATGTTTATGCTAAGCATAGATGCTTTACGGCGCAGCGTGATACAGAGGATCCGTCTTTCGGGCTCGACCTTCCTGCATGCATTTACAGCGTTGTCGATAAGGTTGCCAAGTAAGGATACCTGCTCGGCAGAGGTGAGAGATGTCTTCCCCCAACCGAATGCGGAAAGCTCAACTTTGATATCGTCTGCCTTGCATACCATCAGTTTTGAAGAAAGCAAAGAATCAATGGAGGCATCGCCGGTAACAGCATAATAATCCACATCGCTATACTCTTTTGCATAACTTTCGAGGTATTGCTCAAGTTCTTTGGTCTTTCCGCTGTGATACAATCCGGCAATAGTGCTTATATGGCTTACATAGTCATGCTTTATTTGCCTTACGGAACTGAAAACCTGCATCAGTTCATCGTTATAACTTGCTTCCCTTCTGAAAGCATCGGCTTCCGCTTTGGCCGCTGCATAAAGATTTTCCTTTTTGTTAACAGCTGATATAAGCAATAGCGCGGAAGCGGTTAGAATGAAAATGAGTAATGTTACGACCAAACAAATCACAGTGCTGTTTCCTGAAGCAACAACAGTAAATGTTATTTCTATCATCAAATATAGTGCAACGGAGCAAAGTGCGCACAGTGTAACCATCCATGCTGCTGTGCTAACAGAAATATACCTAAACCGCTTGCTCAGAAAAGCCAACACAATCGTCAAGATAACAAGCAAAAGGACGTATGCGAATTGGATTATAAAGCGCTCTATCGAAGGATGCTTTATTGCCTCAATGGTAACAGCCGGGAGCAAAGTCGGGATCTCAGCGGTTATCACGTTACCGAAAACAATAATGAATATTATCGAGGTTGCCCAAAAAATACGAAGGTGAGATTCACCATCAAAAAACAGCAAGGAATAACCACAATATGCTAAAAGCGCTAAAAGGATAACAAGAACAAAAGGCCATTCAGAGATATTCATTAATCTTGTGATCCCGGCAAGAGGGAAGATCGCAACAATGGACAGGATTCTTTTAAACCGTTTTTGCGGGAGGTTTGATTTTAACAAAAGCCAAAGCATTAATGGCTCACAAAGATTTGTGACATATTCCCATGCTTTATAGAGCACTTCCATTTCACACCTCGATTGTTAGTACTGTCATATAATTATACCATATCATTTACCTATTAAAAAGAGCATCAAATCTGTTTCGTCCCCTCAAAATAAGGGCTTCATCCTCTCTAATATTGCGCTATTTGAAAATATATGGTATCGTTAAAACATAAGAATCATAGCCATAAGCAAAAGGCAAGTTTTGCCAAGCCACACCACAATATGCAGACGAGCTTTGCTACTCTGCAACCTATATATTGTGTCCGTTGGTGAGCAAATCGGAGTTTTGCTCATCCCTACATAAGAATCAGTAAAAGGAGGTGATGAAATATGAAGGTTACGAAGATCATAACCAAGGCTCTGTCTGCGCTAATGGCATTCGTTGCGGTTGTGTTTGCCTCAATGCCATGTTTGGGTCCGATCTATGAGCCCGAAGTCCCCGATGAGCTCATGGAATGATCTGCACCATTTGAAGTATAGAGCGAAAGGATGGTGGTGGCTACAGAACTGACCGCAAAGTGAAACATCAACTTAAAGGCGAATACTGTTTCTAAACAGAATCAAAAAGCAACTATATCATCATGACAATGAAGGAGGAAATTATGAAAAAGTCAACGCGTTTTATTTCTGCGCTTGTTGCTATGGTAATAGTACTGAGCCTATGCATCCCGGCATTTGCAACATCGAAGTCTTCGATATGGGGTATTGCTTTCGATCTTCAGAAGCGTTACGGTTCCAACAATACAACAGCACAGGTATCAACACTGCAAAGATTACTTGAACAGTATTACTTTGATGATTATCTCGGCAACAGTTTCGTTGACGGCGGATTCGGCGCTGCTACACAGGCAAAGGTCATAGAGTTTCAAACTTATTACGGCCTTACTGCAGATGGCAATGTAGGAACAAACACATGGAACAAGATGCAGGATCGTATAGGAGCTGCTTCAAGCAGCGGTACATTAACAAAGTACTATGTAAAGAATCGTTGGGTCGGTGGCTCGTTGCGCACGATGGCGTATACACCAACCTATAATACCTACTATAAGTATGATAATGGAAGAATCGTTGCAACATACCATGTATATACTGACATATACTTTAAGTATTATTCTGGAAGCATGAACTGGTATATCCTCTCTGCACCTGATGGGATGTCGTCATCTACATCAACACTTGTCAACTAAGAAATTTAAGGGACTGTTGCATATAAGAAAGTTTTCTGCAATACCTGCGTTTTGTAAACATTTATTAGGCACAGGATATGGTAGAAGAAACACTTAATGCAACAGCCCCTTTTAGGAGGACTTTTATGAGGAAAGTTACGTTGATGCTTGTTTTCCTGTTAGTTTTCTGCGCAATTACAGGCTGTGTGCAAACTCCGGAGAACGATATCGTTGTCGGAAAGAATAAGATCGACGAAGCGCATGTTGTCAGCGCTCCCGATAGCAATCCGCAGGAGCTCGAACAACCCGAGCACCTGACCGATAGCTTTGATACCAAGGTCGGAGAGATAATGCTGCCGTTTACCGTCAGGGTCGATGCGGATATAAAAGTGCCGGAGAGCGGCATATATCCCGTGTATTCCGTAAGCAAAGCAAATTTTTTGGATGCCGAAACGGCTGTAAAGATAATAGAGTATCTGTTTGACGGTTGCGATACGTATGATGCGGGGGACAGCTTCGTGGATGATGTTATGGTTAATTGCAAATTAACGAAAACGATGTTGACCATGAAGCAAGATACAATCAGAAAGGCATTAAGCTCCGCTAATCCGGAACTTAATGAGTATCTTAATCAATATGGGCGAGAAGTTTATGATGCACATATAGATTCATTCAGAAGCAGAATGAGCGAGTTCGACGGATATCCTTATGTCGACACTATAGATCAACTCGGTTTTTCACGGTTTGATCCTTCTGCACATAATTCAACATTCTGGTCCGTTCTTGCTGATGTTGGCGGCATGGAATACAGAAGACTCAACATAGTTCAGGGTTTGGGTCAGGAGTATTTTGAATGTCTTATGTACGATGCAGGCCGCAAACATTCTACCGAATTCATAGATCAAGACAATATAGGCTGTGCCGGGTATCTATATCATGATTATAATGCCAAGCCGTGTGAAATAAGCATCGAGGATGCCGAAAAATATGCGGATGAATTCATGCGCGCGACCGGTCTCGACAAAAAGTTCGCGAAGGTATATGCGGGAAGTACACGCGCATTTGATCCATTCGCATTTGCAAATAGCCATGTCGAAAGAAGAGCTTTCGTTTACGTTCCGAAGCTTAATGATACGCATATGGCGTACGTTTCAATGGAGAAAATGCTGGATATTACCTGCGCAAGGTTGCTGACGCCTGAAGCAATGATGGCTGTGGATGCTCTGTATTATCCCAACGCGCTTAAGATTTACGTCGATTCAGAAGGAATAGAAAGGATTCATTGGCGGAGTTGCGTCCCGGACGAGATCGCAGGCACGGTGTCCGAAAACGCAAAGCTTATGCCGTTTGAAGATGTTTACAAGATCTTCAAAGATAAAGTTGGTGTGCAGGGCAACAACAAGTATTTTTCAGGCAAAGAAGAACATATGCCTGAGGAGAGCATCATCAACATCAACAACATAGAGCTTGCGTATTACAGGGTAAAATCTGGCACAGACGCAGAGGATTTCGCGCTTATCCCTGTTTGGGTGTTCTACGGGAATACGGAGTTGAAATACAACACTCAGTCCGACAGCGAGTATCAGGCTTCTAAGGATGGCACCTGTATTCTCGGCGGCGCAGGCTATGCATTTATGATAATTAATGCTATGGATGGAAGTATAGTGAACTTCAGCCGAGGGTATTGATATGCGGTTTTTGAGGACGTTCTTGCAGGAAGCTGGGCGGATAATCCGTTCAAAGCGGTTTATTTTCGCCGTGATAATAATGACCGGCGGCCTCGCTGCGGGATGCATGGGAGGTATTGTAGCGCTGGTCAAGGAATTAAGCGGCTCAGCGTTCAAGTTCCGTTGGGGAATGGCCATGAGCTTTTTCGGCTCAGGAACCGAATCCGATGCGGCGCATTTTGTGTTGCCAATCTGCGCAGTCCTGGCATGCTCCTGCCTGTTTATAGAGGATATGACGAGTGGGTTCGTTAAAGCCTATCTTCCGCGTACGGGCAGAGCGACATACATAATCGTGAGGTGCTTGACGAACGCGCTTTGCTCGGCGCTCGCAGTAATATGCGGTATGCTTCTGTTCCGCCTATTGCTTGCTGCGGTGCTTACCCCGTTTTCGTCCGCGCCAGAGGAGGGGTATTCTGTTTGGAAGACCATCCGAGCTATGCTGCCTGCGTTTGCGCTTTATGGCTCTGCCGCGATGGTATGGTCGGGAGTTGGGCTTTTGCTTTCCGGCTTGACAATGAACCGCTTTTCGACAATGGCATCGCCATTCATACTATTCTATCTCATGGAAATAGTCGTTTCGCAATACCTGACGAAAGCTTTCAAGCTCATGCCCTCTCTCTATTTGGTGGAATACGGGGCGTATGAAAAGGCGCTAGTGCCGGCGGCGGTGAGCAGCATTGTAACTTTGATGCTGCTTGTTGCGTTTGCAATAACAGCGGCAATCAGGATAAGGAGGCAGGTATGATCTTACATCGCATTCTATCGGCTACGGCATACAATTTCAGAAGATGGCGCGGAAATCTACGAATCGTATTTACTTTCCTGTTCTGCATAGTGCTGTGCTTTCTGCTTTCAAACAAGGTGACGCGCTTTGCGGACAAATGCGAAACGCCTCTGCAGATATCTGAGGCATTCGTTTGGACGTTTGACGACTCAAAGGCCATTATGCTCGCTTCGATGCTGCTGATACTCATGTTGGGAGATATGCCTTTCTTAGATGCCGACACTCCGTATTTCCTCGCTCGAACGAACCGCCGCGAATGGCTCACGGGGCAGGTGATCTATATCATCGCCTGCGCGTTCATCTACTGCACAGTAGTGCTTGTCATTACGTCGCTGCTGTGTATGAGAACGAGCTTCATAGGCAACAAGTGGTCGCCGACTGCCGCCATGCTCGGCTTTACCGGAGCGGGCAAGACCGTCGCTCTGCCCGCATTCATTCGCACTATGGAGATTACCACGCCTTATGAATGCATGGCGGTGATATACGCCCTCATGAGCGCCTACACCTTAGTACTTGTCATGCTTATGCTGTTCGTGAGCATACGGTTGTCAAAAACGGGGGGAATGGTTTCCGCATTTGCCCTGTCGCTGTACAGTTATCTGTTGACACCCGATTTTATAAAGACGGTATTCGGAATATCCGAGGACAGGATGTACCGCGCAAATCTGATACTCGGCTGGATATCGCCCCTCAATCACGCCTCGTATCACATGCACAATTTCGGTTACGACAGGCTCCCGACACTGTGGCAGTCAATACTCATAATGCTCGGGATATGCGCACTTTTATACTTGGGCTCGCTACGAGCAATAAAACGATACAACTTCATTTTTTCGAAAGGAACGGGCAGGTTTTGATATGGGAAGCGCTATCGAAATAAACGATCTCAGAATGACATTCGGAAAGGATGAGGTGCTTAAAGGCATTACCCACAGCTTCGAAAAGGGCAAGGTACACGGCATAGTCGGCAACAACGGCTCCGGCAAGACGGTCATGATGAAATGTATCTGCGGTTTTTTGAAGCCTACCTCCGGCACGGTTACGGTGAACGGGAAGGTGATTGGCAGACAGGAGGACTTCCCGAAAAGCCTCGGTCTTATCATTGAGGCTCCGGGCTTCCTGCCGCATCTTTCCGGCTTTCGCAACCTCGCTATACTCGCATCGGTCAATAAGAAGATCGACAAAAAGCAGATCAAGGAATCTATCCGTCTCGTTGGGCTCGATTCCGATATGAAAAAGCCCGTCGGCAAATACTCCCTCGGTATGCGTCAACGACTCGGGATAGCGCAGGCTATTATGGAGGATCCCGAGCTTCTGATACTCGACGAGCCGATGAACGGGCTTGACAAGCACGGCGTTGAGGAGATGCGCGTACTTTTGAAGGGGCTTGCAGAGAAGGGCAAGACGATACTGCTCTCCTCGCATAACCCTGCCGACATCGACGCACTCTGCGATACCGTATGCGAGATTGATGTGGGAATGCTGACGAAAATAAGGTAGGAGTTTTTATTATTAAGCTATCAGCTTGCTTTGGTGGAGGTGCAACAGAAGACGGCATTATCAGTATCGCCGATGCTATAATTGCTTTGAGAGGAACAATAACGGATGACACATCTATGAATGTAAGCTTGCTTGATATTGATGGAGTTGACAACACAACTATAGTCGATGTAATAATGATTGCTCGTTTTGCGATTGGGCTTTTACATTGATTGTAAAATTGAATCAGCGGCAGCAAGACAGAAAGGCTGAGATGAAATAGGCTGCATAAGTCCTTCTCCCATCCGGTTGACTATGTGGCAACTATGACTGCCCGAACCCACCCGGCGGTTAGTCCGGATATACGTGTGAGGCCACCGGCAAGGAAAACAGTACAGTAAACGCTGTATATGTTCCCTTGTCGGCGGCCTTTTCTCATTAAAACAAAAAAGAATATTCAAGCCTGAAGTACAAGGGCGAAGGATACAAATACGCTGAATTCAAAACCATTGATCGTTTTGGAAAGCAGTATGGGTACCCTTTGTAAACTGCACCCTTCATCCAGGCAGCATCGGGAGTCCTACCGTCAGCGGTTTGTATCCTTCGGACCAAGCAGGCGGAAAGGACTCCTATGCTTTTATGTTGGCTTTGCTATGTAGCGGCGTACCCGTGATCTCCGAATTTGATCCCACAATCAAATTCAACCAAAGGAGATCACGAAAATGGCTATTTACTACATAGAAAATGATACCGGAAGCTTTGCATCCGCAGACGGAACAAGGCGTTTTATTAAACTGTCCGGAAAGGAAGCGCTCGATTACTTGAGGACGGAAGAAGGCTGTAAAAAGCGCTTTATGAGGACAAGCCGCCATGAGGACGGAGGCGAAGACGAATTCGTTGAAGTCACGCCGGGGTATCTGAAACAGCATCGCCGCGAGGAACGGCGCAAGCAGTATGTTTCCGATTGTATCGAAAACTCGGAGATCATCACCATATCCCTTTATGCGATGCAGGCCGATGAGAACGACGATATTATCTCCGGAGAAGAACTCATCGCAGATTCGGCTGTGGATGTTGAAGAACAGGCGCTTATGGAAATCAGGCTTGAAATGCTTCGCAGAGCACTCAAAACCCTGACCGATGATGAATTACAACTAATTCAGGCGCTATACCTTGGTAAAAACGAGTGTTCTGAACGCAAGCTTGCGGCAGATATGGGACTTTCTCAAGTTGCGATCCACAAGAGAAAAAAAGCGGTTTTGGAGAAATTGAAAAATTTTTTTGAATTTTAGGTTATCAAATCCAAAAAAAGTGTGGAATACAGGGTGAAGGGAGAAATATCCCGTCACCGGCTTCTCGGACTTGAGAAGCAAGCGAACCTTGACAACCGAATACACCATCGCATCCTTTACTTTCCTTCTGCTGTCCGAGGGGACAAGCCACACGAGCGTATGCTCGGACGGTGCGGCGCACCCGCACCGAAGGCCATGACAGGCAGAAGCAATAATGATACTTGCGTCCGGTCCTAAAGTCGAGCGTTGAAGCGGCGATATGCCGTGAGCCGTCGTAACAAGGGAGGGCGCCTCGGAGAGATCCTCGGAGGGGTGAGATTCCCATGAGGCCGAATGCACGGCCGGAGGATGCGTTCCCGTTTATCGAGGGAGTCGAGGACGAATATCGATTGAACCAATGAATTAAACGATCAATACCAAAATGACCGCCGTCTTACTCTTTTGGATGCTGGCGGCGGTCTTTACTTACGGAGGAAGAAAATGAACAATGTTAAAAGAGGCCAGATCTATTATGCGGATCTCGCGCCCATAATCGGAAGCGAGCAGGACGGCATTCGTCCGGTCCTCATTCTGCAGAACGATATTGGCAACAAATACGCCAATACAACTATAATCGCACCGATCACAAGTGCGAATCCCAATACATACTTTCCCACTCATGTGCGGATCAAGGCAAAGGGGCTTATGAAGGATTCGGTCGTGCTTCTTGAACAGATAAGAACGATCGACAAACAGCGCCTTACCTACTTTGTGGACACTATCGGCAAAACCGCCATGGGCAAGGTGGATAACGCCATAATCACCAGCCTCGGGATAAAGACTATGGAGGTGCTGCTATGAAGAACAGGGATATCAACAACGCTTCATTCCTTTACAGCCTGAATATGCTGAACCTTCTGCTGAAAATGAAGCTCATAACGGAAGAAGAATACGACAGGATTGCGGCGATAAGCAAGAAGCACTATGATGTGAAGATAAACTGTGCATGAGGCGAAAAAATCTATAAAAATATTTGATTTTTCGCTGGATTGTATTGAACTCTTGTGGTATATGTTGTGTTGCAAAAAAACGAAACAAAGTCGAAAGGAGGTCAACGAAATGAACATAACCGAGATCACACCGGTAAAACCTGAATCGAATGAACCCATAAGGCTTGCAGCCTATTGTCGTGTGTCGAGCGATTCCGAAGATCAGCTCCATTCCTTCGCCGCACAGATAAGATACTACACGGACTATGCGAAGAATCATCCCGAATACAGCCTTGTGGATATCTATGCCGATGAAGGGCTGAGCGGAACGAGCATGCAAAAGCGCGACGAGCTGAATCGTATGCTTCGGGACTGCAAAAGAGGGAAG
Organism: Clostridia bacterium; assembly: GCA_017553815.1. Next base: position 3,439 of record JAFZJT010000048.1, on the reverse strand, counting down.
ATCGACAGGATCGTGACGAAGTCGGTATCGCGCTTTGCGCGGAACACGCATGAGCTTCTGACTATGCTGCGTATGCTCAAGGAAATGGGCATAGGCGTGTACTTCGAGGAGCAGGGCATCGATACGGACAAGATGAACATGGAGCTGATCGTTACCTTCCCCGGGCTTGCGGCACAGCAGGAAAGCATAGCGATATCCGAGAATATGCGCTGGAGCTACAAAAAGCGCATGGAGTCGGGAGAGTTCAACACCTGCTCCCCGGCTTATGGGTTCGACCTTGTGAAAGGAGAGTTGGTTATAAACGAAGATGAGGCTTGTGTTATACGGCGAATTTTCGATTTGTATCTGAAAGGCAAAGGCACGCAGGCTATTGCGAAGACACTCAGTGCAGATGGAGTTCCATGCAGGAAAAACATTGAAAAATGGAATCCGGTTTCCGTCCTCTACATCATCAACAACGAAAGATATATGGGCGATGCCTTGCTTCAACGGAGATTCACAACTGACTCGCTACCGTTTAGAAGAGTAGGAAACCACGGCGAAAAGCCCAAATACTATGTTGAGAACGCGAACCAAGCGATAATCAGCAAAGAGGTCTTCTATGCCGCGCAGGAGATGAAAAAGAAGAACGGCAGTGAAAAGAAGTGCAGGCGGGAATCATCAATTCTGACAAGGCTTATGCGCTGCCCCGAATGCGGAAGGGCTTTTAGAAAACAAATCACCGGAGGAACAGCCTATTGGATGTGTTCAGGTCAGGCTTCCGGTGAAACATCCTGCACCATACGCCGAGTGCGCGAAGACATGGTGTTCGACACCTACCTTACCATGCTGTATAAGCTCAAGGATAGCAGAGAAGCGATCATAGGAACGCTTATAAAACAGCTCGAGCAGATGAAAAAGCGCGAGTACGGAGCAAATGAGGAGGTGTGCGATATCGACAGGAGGATAGCCGACCTTGCAGCTCGAAATCATGTACTTGCAAGGCTGCATACAAGCGGTGTGCTTAACTCTGCGGAATTCGCCGCACAGTCCGGCGAGATCAACGCAAGTATAGCCGAGCTTCGCATAGCAAGGCGAAAGGCAACATCCGAGGACGATGAAGAAGACCTTATAGAAAACCTTCAGGCGCTCAATGAGCTTATCGCTGCATACGAACCGAGCGAAAAGGTCGATGAATCCCTGTTCGAGCAGGTGGTGCAGAGCATAACGGTTATGGATAATACGAAGCTCACATTAACCCTGCTCGGCGGTGTAGCGCTGACGGAAGAAATAAAGGAGAGAGGCAGGTGCAGAAGGAAGTGAAGAACAGAAGGATACCGTTCGGATACAGAATAGTGAACGGGAAAACGGAGATATCACCCCGTGAGAGCAAGGCCGTGATAGGCATATTCAAGGCATACAGAGCCGGAAGCTCCCTTCTCGCCATAGCCGAGAGTCTGAATGAGCAGAGAATCGAATATCTGCCCGACATAACGGGCTGGAACAAAGCTCGCGTCAAAAGGATCATCGAGGATGTGCGCTACACAGGAAAGGATGATTATCCGGCAATAATCGACCGAGCGGAATATGAAGCGAGTGTATGCATAAAGAAAGACCGCAACACTCAAAACGGCACAGACCGAAAGAAGGAGATCTATAAGCTTGGAGTCAAGGTCTTCTGCGCAAGCTGCGGTTCGGAGATGAAGCGGCAGACCGATACGCGCCAAAGGATAGAGCAATGCTGGAACTGTAACGGCGAAAGCTGCGGCATAAGGGTAAGAAAGGCCGACAGCAGCCTGCTTGCTGATGTAACGGAGCTTATGAACGCACTAATCGCCGAACCAAGCAGAGTGCAAAGGGAAGCAAATCAAAGCGAGATGCCGCTTGAACTGCGAAGGCTGGAAAATGAGATCGGCCGTATGCTCGATACCGCGGACTTCGACAGAAAAGTGCTTGTGCAGAATATGCTTGAACGGGCATCGCTCAAGTATCAAAGCATAGATTCAAAACCATACATAGCAAAAAGATTGAGAGCAGACCTTGAACGATCGGGTCTGCTTTCTGATTTCTCAAAGGAGCTGTTCGGCAGAACGGTAAAAAGCATACTGCTGGATGCGGACGGAAATGTCAGCATCCGACTGATAAACGATCAGATCATCGGAAAGGAGTGAGCGGATGGAACAGGAAAAGGTAGTACGAGTTATACCGGCAACGGTCAACCCACAGGAAAAGCTTAAGAGTGAATACAGGCAGATCCGCGTTGCCGCCTACTGCCGAGTATCCACCAAACAGGAGGAACAGCTCAACAGCTACGATGTGCAGGTCAAGTTCTACACCGAAAAGATCCAAAGCGAACCCAAGTGGTCGCTCGTTGGGATATTCGCGGATAAGGGTATAACCGGCACAAGCGTCAAAAAGCGAGATGAGTTCAACAGGCTGATGCGCCTCTGCAAGCGCGGCAAGGTGGATATGATAATCACAAAGTCCATAAGCCGCTTCTCAAGGAACACTGTAGACTGCCTGAAATACGTCCGAATGCTCCGCGAGCTGAATATCGACGTGTTCTTCGAGGAACAGGGCATCCACAGCATAGACCCCGGCGCGGAGTTCTACATAACCATCTATGGCTCAATCGCACAAAGCGAATCCGAGAACATAAGCGCAAACGTCAAATGGGGCAAGGCTCAGAGCGCGCGGGAAGGCAAGGTGCCTTTCAACTACAAACGGAGCATAGGCTACAGAAAGGGCGAGGACGGAAACCCCGAGATCGATCCCGAACAGGCGGCTGTCGTCAAGCTAATCTACGAGAGGTTCCTTGCAGGCGACAGCTTCGGCGGCATAGCGGCATATCTTGCCGAAAGAAACATCCCTTCGCCCTGCGGAAAGGAAGTCTGGGGCAACGGAACGATAAAGTCCATTCTCTCAAACGAGAAATACAAGGGCGATGCGATCCTGAATAAGACCTTCACCGTCGACTGTCTCACGAAGAAGGTCAAGGTCAACAACGGCGAGCGTCAAAAATTCTATGTGGAGAACAATCACCCCGTGATCATAGACTCCGCCACCTTCGCAAGGGTGCAGGAGGAACTCGCAAGGCGCGCCGGAAAGCGCAAGGTCAAGCAGAAAGGCACAACGACCGAGCAGGGCAAGTATTCGAGCAAATACGCGCTGACCGAGCTTCTCATCTGCGGCGAATGCGGAACGCCCTACCGCCGATGCACATGGACGGCATCCGGCAAGAAAAAGATAGTCTGGCGCTGCATAAACCGCCTCGACTTCGGCAAGAAGTACTGCCATAACTCACCGACCATCGAGGAAAGCGTACTTCAAGAAGCGATAATGGAAGCGATCAAGAACACCGCGCAGAGAAACACCGAACTGCTCGCCACTCTCAAGCTCCATATAGGCATGGGCTTGGAGAGCATGGAGACCGAGGACCGAAGCCTTGCGATACAGGTGC
>JAFZJT010000047.1 GCA_017553815.1 Clostridia bacterium | reverse complement strand
TCGGTAACGTAGCCGGTCGCGATATCGATGGAAACGAGCTTATTGTTGTTTCGATGTGCGCTGATGCCGTACATGGTGCCGTTCGCGTGGTTATACGCCATCGCGAGCATGCCCGCGGGATAGCTCGTGCCGGGATAGGTGACCTCGAAGGTCTCCGCGTTCATAACGAAGAAGCGGGTGTCGGAGCCGTTTGAATCGTAGACGTAGCCGTAGATATTGCCGCCCGCGAAAGCAAAGGAATAGGTGTTTTTCTCGAAATAGGTCTCGGTGGTGACCACGGAGGGCGCATCCGAGAAGAACGAAACGAGATTGCCGTTGAGCGCTCCGCCGTTCACGTCGTCAAGGCAGAAGCCGAAGAGCTGCGCCGCGCCGGTGGAGGGAAGAACGGTGACGGTCGCCGTGCCGGAAACCGAGGGATTTGCGGCGCTCGTTACGGTCAGGGTGGTGGTGCCCTCGGAAACGCCGAACACGCCGCCGTTTGCGTTCACCGTTGCGATGCTCGCGTCCGCCGTCGCATAGGTAACGCTCTTGTCGTAGGCGTAGGAGGGGTTCACGGTGAATTCCGCGCGCTCGCTGCGGCCTGCGATAACGGTGACGGGCTGAACGGAGATGGAGGTGGGAAGGATGGGCGCGCCGACGTGCACGTTGTCTATCTTGGCGCAGTCGCCTTCCTTGTCGATGCTGCTGTCCTTCTTGTAGGTGAACTTCAGCTCGTGCTCGCCCGCGGCGACCTCCTGCTGATAGTGCTCCCAATCGGGATGACCCGCGCTCTTATGGAGAATCTTGGTGCCGTCAAGGTAAACGCGAAGACCGTCCCAGTCCTGCGCGTCGGAGCCCTCGCCCATCGAGATCCAATCGAACTGGATAACATCGCCCGCGCTCGCGGTGAAGTTTATCCAAACCGAGGAGGTCGAGCTCGCAACGCCCTCGTTGCTGCTCTTGGCGGCGTCGCCGTCAACGACCCAGGGGTACTGCGTGTCGGTGCTGAAGCGGAGGCTTCCGCCGGGGATGTTCAGCGCTTCATCCAAAGAAGCGGCGTCATTGGGGGTCGCCCCCACCCTTTCCGCGCTCACCGGAACGGTGATACAGGTAAAGAGCATGAGGGCGGAGATGAGGATAGCGAATACTTTTTTCATTTTTCTCTCCAATCTGTGTTTATTTTTCGTTATCAAAACCCGCCGAAAAGCCAAGCCCGCGGCGGGAAACTGCCTTGGATCAGAAATTATCGATCAGATCCATCGCATAACGAAGGATCGCTACCGCGTCCGCAACCGTGACGCTGCCGTTTCCGTCCACGTCCGCCTGGGCAAGCGCCCTTCCCGTCAGCTCATAGAGCCCGAGCGAATGGCGAAGCGCGAGGATGGCGTCCGCAACCGTGACGCTGCCGTTCAGATCGGCATCGCCGAGCACGGAGGCTTGATCACAATAAAGCTCGATATAATCGAGATTCAGCCAATACATATCCGAAACGATGTAATGGCGCAGCGCGGCAACTATGCTCTGCCCGCTGTAAGCGCGAAGATCGACGGTGTACTTCTTGGGCTGACCCGTCACGGTCCACCCGGCTATCTCGTCGCTCCAGCTTGCGCCGCCATCGGTGGAGATGAACACGCCGACGTATTCCCGCGAATAGTCGGTATCCTGCCCGTTTGCCCAGAAGCTGAGTTCATCCGCGATGAATTCTGGCGTAACAAGCCAGTTGTCGGGAGTGAGCGGCATCAGCGTTTCGCCGTCGAACGAGGCGCTCGCCATATAGCCGTAGCCCTCGTAGAAGGTGTACTCCCAGTTGTTGCCAAAGCGCCACTCCCAGTCGTGTCCGTCGCCGTCGCGGTCGATCGTGGTAAAGCCCTGCTGATAGGGATTCGTTTCAAAATCCCAAACCTGCGTGACGGTCGGGGGCTCGCTCGAGTCGGGCTCGCCGTAGAGCGCGGTCACGGTGAGGTCGCTGACGACGGGCGCACCGTCGTAGTCCCAGCCGAGGAATTCGCGGCCGTGATGCACGGGCGGCGTCGGGAAATCGCTTTCATTAAGCACCGTGCCCGTTTCAACGCTGATCCTGCCGATCATGGCGCCGTTCGTGCCGTCCACGAAGGTGACGGCGCATTCGTTTGCGTCGATGGATCCGAGCGGAAAATCGTTGCGAACGAACAGACAGGTGATCTCCATGCACCTTCCTCCAACAGCGCCGAGTTCTTCGGTCTGCGCCGTCGCGGGATCGATGCTGTACAGACCGAAGCTCTCCTGATGCCGGAGCCTCGCCCAGTAGATGAGCCCCGTTTCATCGTCAAACGCCATGGATTGAACGTAGTTCATGCCGAGCCCCGTGCCGCCGATGAGCGTGCAGACAGCGGTTTCGGTGTTCATGCGGTAGAGGCGCGAATTGTTCGTATCCCCGCCGAGCACGTAGGCGTTGCCGCGAAGGTCGATGGCAAGCGTCATCGGCTTTCCCGTGACGCCCGAGATCGCAGCGATCTGCGTCATCTCGCCTGTTTCGATATCGACCTCGGCAAGATAGCGGTTCTCCATGCCGACTATCGCGAGCATCCTGCCCGCGTGATGGTCGTATGCCATCGCGTAAACGATATCGGGGGCGGCGGCGGTGAGATACTCGACCTCGAAGGTATCGGCATTCATAATATAGAAACGCCTGTCCTGACCGTTTTGCTCGGCAAGATAGCCATAGACGTTTCCGCCCGCGTACGCGCCGGCCCATGTGTCGGGCATATTTTCGGCGTTCACAAGGATATTCGACGGCTCATAGCTCGCGATATCTATCCAGCAGCCCTGCGCGTTCCCGTCGATATCGAGCGTAACGTAGCCCTCAAGCTTCGCTGTGGGAATCTCGGGCGAGACCGTGACCGTGGCAGTGCCGCTCACCGACGGTTCGGCGCAGCTCGTGACTGTCAGCGTCGTGCTGCCCTCGGAAACGGCGAACACGAGGCCGTTTTCATCCACCCTCGCGATGCTCGGGTCGGCCGTGGAGAAGGTGACGCTCTTATCGAAAACCGACTCGGGAAGCACGGTGTATTCGGCGCAGGCGCGGCGCCCCATCGGGATGCGCATGCTTTCAACGGTTATCTGCTCGGGCATATCGGGCGAACCGACGTACACGTTGTCGATATACGCGCAATCGCCCTCGGCGTCGTAGCTCTCGTCCTTTTTATAGGTGAAGCGTATCTCGTGCGCGCCCGCCTCGAGCTCGCAAACGAAGCTTCGCCAAACGTGGTCGTAGCCCTTGTGCAGTATCTTCACGCCGTCCACGTAGACGCGAAGGCCGTCCCAATCGAACTCCTCGTAGCTGCCCTCGCCGCAGGACATATAGTCGAAGCTGAGGATGCTTCCCGCGCCGACTGTCACGCTCGTCCAAACGGACGAAGTCGAGTTCGCAACGCCCTCGTTGCTGCTCTTCGCCGCGTCGCCCGAAACGACCCAGGAGTACTGAGCATCAGTCTCAAAAACGAGGCTGCCGCCCGGAACGTTCAGCGCGTCGTCGAGATTCACCGCGTTGCGCGTTGAAGCTTCGAGCTTGCCGTCGGCTTTGCTTTCTCCGCTCGCGGGAAGCGCGAAGCAGGTGAAAGCCATGAATGCGGCAATTAGAATAGCAAGTGTTTTTTTCATCTTTTGCTCCTTGTTACCCGAGTTTTTTGTATCAAAATCCGCCGCGGAACAGGCTCGCGGCGGGAAACTGCCATATCAGAAATGATCGATCAGATCCATCGCATAGCGAAGGATCGCTACAGCGTCCGCAACGGTGATGCTGCCGTTTCCGTCCACGTCCGCCTGGGTGAAGGCTCTGCCGGTGAGCTCATAGAGCCCCGCCGCGTGGCGAAGCGCGAGCACCGCGTCCGCAATCGTGACGCTGCCGTTCAGATCCGCGTCGCCGAGCACTCCGTTTTCATCGGGCGCGGCGATGGTGTAAAGGCCGGTGAGCTCCATGCCGTCGCCGATGGTGCCGAGGAACTCGACATCGGCGGTCTCGGGATCGACGCAGTAAAGGCCGTTGGGCATCGTGTAGTGCCGAACCTGCGCCCAGAAGAGCTTGCCGGTGTAGTGATCGTAGGTGAGGGACTGCAGATACGCGAGCGGAACACCTGTCTCGCCCACAAGCGTGCATTCGGCGGTGTCAAGGTCGATGCGGTAGAGCTTCGAGTTCTGCGTGTCCATCGTCATGCCGTAGCCAACGCCGTTATCGTCGACCGCGAGGGTCATTATCATCGGCGCGCTCAGCTCGCCCACATATTCGATATTGCCGCTCTCAAGGTCAACTATGCCGAGATTCCTCGTCTGCATCTCACCGCAGACCGCGTACATATTGCCGCGCGTATAGTCATACGCCATGGCGAAAACGCCCGCGTCGTGGCTGTTTTCAAAATTCGTTACCTGACGGGTCTCGTGATCCATCGTGAAATAATTCTTGATCGGATCCTCCTCGGTGCCGTCGTAATAATAGCCGTAAACGGTGCCGCCAATGTAGGCCGCGGCGGAAACGTTGTAGGTCATCGAGTTGTAGGGAGTGATGATATCGGTCTCGGCGTCGGTGAAGCTTACCCACTTCATATCGTTCGACTGATCCTCGCCGAAATCATAGGTCGCAAAGCCGAAGAGCTCCGCGATCGGCAGCGCCTCGGTGACGGTGACGGTTATATCGGTCGAAACGGAGGGAACGGCGACGCTTGCGATGGTTATCGTGGTGGTGCCGACGGAGATGCCTTTCACGCGGCCGAAATCGGTGACGGTCGCAATCGCGGGATTCGCGGAAGTGAAGGTAACAGTTTTATCGAATGCGTTCTCGGGCAGCACCTCGTATTCGATCATCGCGCGGCGGCCGGCGGAAACGGTAATATCGGAAGCGACGATCTGCTGCACCATAATTGGCGAAGCCACGCGAACGTTATCAACGTAGGCGCAGTCCTCGCCTATATTGAGGCTGCCGTCCTTTTGGTAGGTGAAGGTGATCTGGTGCACGCCCGCGGTGAGCTCGTAGGCGAAGCTCTCCCACTCGGTATGCTGGCCCCATTTCGCGGCAAGCTCGCCGTCAACGTAGAAATAGAGGCCGTCCCAAGCGTAGGCGTCTGCGCCCTCGCCGCAGGAGAGGAAGTCGAAGCTGATGACCTCGCCCGCGTTTGCGGTAACGGTGGTATAAACGGAGGAAGAGGACATGGCAACGCCCATATTTGTGCTCTTTGCGGCGTCGCCCGCAACGATCCATGGATACTGCGTATCGGTCGTGAAAATGAGATTGCCGCCGGGCGCATTCAGCGCTTCGCTGAGGTCGGCCGCAGCGCGGGTCGCTTCCCCGCCCTCGGCGAGCGAAACGTCGCTTGCAAGAGACAGCAGCATTGCAATGGAAACAAGGATGGCAACGGTTCTTTTCATGTGGGTCTCCTTCAGATTATTTGCGTGATGATCTGCGCTTTTTACAGTATACTAAACCGCCGAGGATTTTTCAATATCGATAGGCGGTTTATTCAGTTTATACTCTATATTATTCCTTTGCTCATTCATTACTTAATATCTTCATCGGCTCCGCGCCTTCATTTCTTCATTCAACACAACAGCGCCCCCTCCCGAAAGGGAGGAGGCGCCGATTCAGCCAATTAAGCTGTCTTCCGATCAGCCGAGCTCGATGAGGTCGAGAGCCGCACGGAGGATGAGGATACAATCCTCGATGGTGACGTTGCCGTCGCCGTTTGCGTCAGCCTGCTCAAGCGCTTCGCCGGTCAGGGTCTCAAGACCCATGATGTGGCGCAGAGCAAGGATAGCGTCCGCGATGGTGACTTCGCCGTCAAGGTTGGTGTCGCCGATGACGCCGACTACCGGGGGAGTGTCGCCGCCGCCGAGAACCTCGATGTAGTCAACATTTGCCCAGTACTGGTCAGTGATGTTGTAGTGGCGGATAGCAGCCTTGATGGTCTGGCCTGCATAAGCAGAGAGGTCAACGGTGTACTGAGTGTCGTTGCCGTTGATGGTGAAGCCCGCGAGCTCGCTGCTCCAAGTGCTGCCGCCGTCTGTAGATACAAACACGCCAAGGTACTCAGCCGCCCAGGAGGGATCCTGACCCTGTGCCCAGAAGGTGAGCTGGGTGCCGTTGAACTCGGGAGTGATCAGCCAGTTATCGGGAGTGAGTGCGCCCCAGTTGTTGTCGTAGGACTGTGAGGTGATGAAGCCCTGACCCTCATGGAAGTTGAAGCCGGACCAATCTGCGCCGTAGCACCACATCCAGTTGAAGCCGTCGCCGTCCTGATCGAGGAGGATGAAGCCCTGAGCTTCGGGATCCTGCTCGAAGTCCCAAATGATGCCCTCGCCGGGTTCGGGAGTGACAGGTTCGGGAGTTACGGGAGCAGGAGTTACGGGAGCAGGAGTTACGGGAGCGGGGGTTACCGGGGGGGTATCGCCGCCGCCGACCTCGATGTAGTCAACATTTGCCCAGTACTGGTCGGTGACGTTGTAGTGACGGATCGCCGCCTTGATGGTCTGGCCTTCATAAGCGGAGAGGTCAACGGTGTACTGAGTGTCGTTGCCGTTGATGGTGAAGCCGGCGAGCTCAGAGCTCCAGGTAGCACAGTTGTCGGTGGATACGAATACGCCGAGGTACTCAGCAGCCCAGGAGGGATCCTGACCCTGTGCCCAGAAGCTGAGCTGGGTGCCGGAGAAGGCGGGGGTGACCATCCAGTTATCGGGGGTCAGAGCGCCGTAGTTGTTGTCATAGGACTGGGAAGCCGCAAAGCCGATACCCTCATGGAAGTTGAAGTCGGCATAAGCATCGCCATAGTACCAGTTCCAGTTGTAGCCGTCGCCATCCTGATCGATGAAGTGGAAGCCCTGAGAGTTGGGATCGGTCTCGAAGTCCCAGATGGTGGCGTTGGGATCCTGATACTGAGCGGTGATGGTGGTGTCTGCGTAAACAGCCGCGCCGTTGTAGTTCCAGCCAACGAAGATATAGCCTTCATGCTCGGGAGCTGCGGGGAAGGTGCTCTCATCGAGAACTGTGCCCGCTTCAACGGTCATGGTGTCGATAACCGCGTTGTCGATGCCGTCAACGAAGGTAACGGTTACATCCGGAACCTCGATGGGATCGATGGGCAGGTTGTTCTTGATGTAAAGAGCGGTAACTTCAGCGCCGCCGGAACCGATCGCGCCGAGG
>JAFZJT010000046.1 GCA_017553815.1 Clostridia bacterium | reverse complement strand
CCGTCTTCCGTTTCAAGCGCCGTTATGAAGAGCCTGTTGTTGACGGCATCGATGGCAAGGCAGTCGGACGGATACCGGAGCTCGCACCCATCGGGCAGCGCGAAGCCCCTTATAAGCTCGCCCGTTTTCACATCGTATAGCCGGATAATCTGCTGCAGTTTTCCGCTTTCATCGGCTTTGATGCTGATAGTTGCGGCGATGCGCCCGTCCTTTGATATCTTCGCATTGAAGGCTTCCGAGCGCGTGTCGAAAATAAGCTCCCTCACGCTGCAGTCGGCAAGGTCGATCATAAGCACCTTTTCGTCGTTTCCGTCCGACGGATGCTTATCCATATACTTAATATCATAGCTGCTTTCGCTTATAAGGAGCTTGGAACCCGAACCCCGGTCGAGCAGCGTGTAGTATTTTGCAGAGTCTCCGAGCATCGCCTCAATTTTATAAGCGCCGCTTTCCCCGTCCGTAAGAACCCAATCGGTTCCGCCAAAGCTCTCAAGTACGGCATTTAGCTGAGCAGTCATTACAATTTCAAGGCTGTTCCTTCCATACAATGCGATCGGAAGGCGCTTAATTCTGTTAAGATCGCTCCTGATCCGAGAAATCAGGTTCTTTGCGCCCGTTGTAAGCTCAAGCTCGCTCCGCTTGATGTGCATTATGCCGTTGACCTCGATCTCCTCTGCAACGATCGCACGAGGCTCCTTTGAGTCGAATATTGCGCCGATGCCCCCCGCAAAGCGTTCACTCGCGGCGTCGTTATTCTCGCATTCGACTGCTCCTAAATAATCGCCGCGGCTCGAATAACGCAGCACCCGCATAGGATGATCCGCATCCTCGCGCTCGATCAGATACAGCGTGTCGCCGTAGATCTTGAGCGCCTTCATGGCATGTGAGTTGGATGAAACGCTTGTTTTCGCGCTGATCTCGCCGCTTTCTCCGTCGAAGAAAACCAGCTCGAGCCGATCGGAGATATTTGCATACCTTATGCCGAGCAGCTCCGCAGTCTGCGGGATCAGCGCCTCATTGAGCTTTGACTCGTATTCCTCAGTCGATACCTCGCAATGCGCGAGAATTGCATAATTGCCGTCATCAAAACAATCCGTCCAAATCGGCGGAAGAAGCGTCGCATCGGACTTCATGACAACTTCGGACTCCTCGGCAGGAAGGGTGGCAAAATAGCTCGTAAGCTCTCCCGTGTATGCGCGCTTTTCCTCAGCGGGCGGCGCACTCGCTTCGACTGATTCCGCAAAGTAGCCGTCCTGCTCTGCTTTACCCGAAGAATATGAGGCATGGAGCACTCCGTAATCATCGAATAACAGCTCCACCTCCGCGCCGCCGATGCTTCCGTCCGCATAAGTTACCTTTACCGAAAGCCTATCGGAAACAGACGAAAGTGGCATGCTCGGGTTCTTCTCGAATGATTCAGCGACGGCCTTAGAAGGTCTCCACCAGATAGTCAGCAGAGAAGCTTCCGCGCCATCGATCAAGTAGAGCTCCTTAAACTCGGCTTCCGAAAGCTGAACGCGGCTGCCGTATCTGAAGCTGTTTTTATACCTTCTTCGATGCGCGAAATCGCCGCTTGAGAGCTCGAAAAAGCCGTTACTGCCGCAGAGAATGCTCACGGAATCAACGTTCTCTGCGTTCTCTATTCCAATGGAAAAGATGCTGTCAGAAGCATACGCCATAGCTGTGCTACCGTAGAGCGCGTAGGTCGTATACGGAGTTCGGCTCAGGCTTATCGCCTGCTGTGCTTCGGTTTTAGCCCTGCGCAGCGTGGCCTCGCGGTCGCGTTTGCTTGCGCCTTTTTCCACGCTCATGATCCGAAGCTTTGTGTTTATCGGCACTTCCACGTAAAGGCCGTTTTCGAGCGTACGAGTTTCGAGCATCGCGCTCCCATCCCCCGTCTCCTCAGCGTGGGCGACCATGAAGACGAGGCTTCCTATCTTGGTTTTACTGCCCCCGCTTGAGAGGATAAGTGTTAGCACGAGAGCGATAACGAGCGCAGCGGCGGCAAATCTCATCACGGGTCTTGCAAGAAAACCTGAAAAGCTTCGTTTTTCGGTTCTTGATGTGTCATTCTCGGTTTCATGAGTTCTGTCGAATTCACGAATAGCAAGTTCGGCTGTTCTTTTTTTCGCGTCCGCGGGGATATCGATGGTTTCGCTTTTCAAAATTCGTTTTACATCACTGTTTTTCATTTTCCCACTCCTTTTTAAAGCTCTGTTTGGCAGTATAAAGCCTGTTGTTGACGCTTTTAACGTCCGTGCCGAGGCACTCTGCTATCTCCTTGGGTTTGAGATCCGCGAAGAATCTTAAAAGAAGCACCTCGCGCTGTTTCTCGGGAAGGGCATTCAGCGCGCGCTGAACGGATGACACAAGCTCGCGGCGCTCTGCGAGTTCATGCGGCGAAGGTTCGCACGATGGAGAATGCTCGGCGGCTTCAAGCGGAATAAGGTCGACCCTCGTGCGGAATCGGTCGTTTGAGCAGTTCACGGCGATCTTATACAGATATGCACGAAGCATGCGGCGGCTTGAGAATTCCGCGCTTGAGCCTGCAAAACGGAGAAAAACGGTTTGGCAAAGGTCCTCCGCGTCCTGCCTGACGCCGAGCTTTCGGAATAAAAACGCATATACCTCGCCATAAAATTCATTGACCGCGCGCTCAACGAGTTTTCTGCCGCTATGTTTCGCCATGCTTTTCGCCCTCCTTCACTCAATATAACGGGAGTTTTCCGAAAAACACTTTAACTCTATCAGAAAAAGTTTTGTTATTCAAGAAGCTCGGCGATTTCCGCGAAAAAGCAAATGAAAAGGCGAAGGAAAAATGTTATAATACCATGAAAAGAGCATCAAAGCGAAATTTTCTTCGCAAGCGGGCGTGAGGATTCGGCTCTCAAATCCGTGTAATAGGTGAAGAACGAGCAAAAGGAGCGCTAGCGCTATGGACAGCGGACACGAAAGCTATCGCCGCTTTTTGGATGGCGATGACAACGCGATGGGCGAATTGATAGAGAGTTACCGCGACGGGCTTACCCTCTTTCTTTGCGGCTACGTTTCGGACGTTTCGACGGCCGAGAGCCTTGCGGAGGATACCTTTGTTAAGCTTGCCGTAAAACGCCCGCGCGACAGGGCGAAGAGCAGCTTCAAGACCTGGCTTTACACGATTGCAAGGAATATCGCGATAGACTATCTGAGAAAGCACAGGCGCGAAAAGCTCGTTCCTATGGAAAACGCCGCGGAGCTTGAAAGCGAGCTTGAGAGCCTTGAGAATCTCTGCATCCGCTCCGAAAGAAAGCGCATCGTGCATCGGGCGATGGAGAAGCTTGAGCCGAGATATCGGCAGGTGCTTTGGCTTCGGTATTTCGAGGAGATGAGCTCGCGCGAGGCGGCGAAGGTGATGGGCGTCAGCATCCACAACACCGAAACGCTCGCATCCCGCGCAAGAAACGCGCTTAGGACTCAGCTTGAAAAGGAAGGGTTTAGCTATGAAGAACTATTCTGAAATGACGAACAGCGTGCTCAAAAGAGCCGCCGAAATAAGGGAAGAACAGCACGAAAAGGCGCGTAAAACGCGCAAATCGCTGACCGCGCTCGGATGCGCCGCAGTTATGCTTGCGCTCGCCGTGGGCGCGGTGCTCCTTATCAAGCCCTTCGGTGCAAGGGGCGACGGACCGTATGCGCAGGACGCGAAAAACACTGCGGACGCCATCAAGAGCTCGCCCGAGCCCACGCCGAGGGGCAGCAACTCACCAAGCTTTATCACCGAAACCACGCGCGTGAAGAGCTATGAAGAGGGCGATAAGCTCAACACCGAGCTTGCCGTGTCGATGCTAACGGAGGAAGGTTATATCCATTTTGAGTACGGCATGATGCGCAGGAAGTGTTACTCCGGCGATGATCCCGTTCTTCGCAACTGCACGCCCAACTACGTTCGGAAGCATTCGTCGGATATCGAGCTGTTTGTGCTTGCTCCCGATACTTCCGTCGATTACAACAGATATTTCATACGGCTTGGCGATACGCTCTACCGATACGAACCCAACAATTTGGGCTATGATTATAACTATATGTGCCTATGGGATCACGATAATAACGGCGTTGACGATATCGTGCTGTTAAGCACAGCGTTCCCCGGGTCATGTTTTATGACGGATATTTTCGACGTGAGCACGAAAACGGTCAAGCAGATCCTCACGCGCGACATGATCCGCTTTCCCGTATTCAGCTTTCAGTTTGACGGCACAAGCATCTATCTTGATCAGAATAAGGTGGACTACATCGACGGCGAATTCTATCTCGGCGGCGTAAAGGCCGATGAATCTGTATTGGGAAGCGCGGCGGTGAAGCGTTATGAGGACGGCGACGGGCTCAACACCAACCGCGCCTTAGAGCTGCTCAGATCGGACGGCTATATCGATATACGCACGGGGGAAGTGCATTTTGACTATTACAATATTTCATATGTTGCTCTTCGCAACTGCACGCCCTCATATATCAGGGAGCGTTCGGAGGATATCGAGCTGTTTCAGGACAGCACCGGCATGTGTTTCGTGCGGCTCGGCGATAAGCTCTATAACAGTTACGGCGCATGGCATATCTGCATGTGCCTTTGGGATCACGACGGAAACGGCGTTGACGATCTCGTTTTCATCAGCAACTGGGGCAGCGGTAATACGCATCTTGCGGCGAGCGTATTTGACTTGAGCACCAAATCGCACAGGAAGATACTCTCTCTGAGCGCGCATAGCGATCCCCCCTTCCGCTTCGATTTTGATGGCGAAAGCATCTATATCGACGGGCTGAAGGTCGAATGCGCGAACGGAAAGTTCTTTATCGGGGGCATGGATGCCGATGAATACGCTTTGATGAAGCTGTATTCTGCTGAGTCGCACGAAAATACGCCCGAGCCCACGCCGAGCGGCGAGCCAGAGCCGATCTTCATTACAGATAAGACAGCGCTTTATTATGACGATGACACCGCTTCGCTCAATGTTGAGCTCGTTTTATCCATGCTCAAAACCGACGGATATATCGACGGCTACGATGGGGTCAAGCGCAAGGACTCCGAGCCCTCCATAGAGATATGCAACTGCACGCCCGAGTATTTTCGTAAAAACTTCCCCGATATCGAGCTGTTTGTCGACATGAAACAGGATGATCGGAGCGAATACATTATCAGATACGGCGACAAGCTCTATCGATTTGATTTTGAAAAAGGTCGCCATCATAATATGTGCCTTTGGGATTATGATGGTAACGGCGTTGACGACCTCGTTTTTTACAGCTCTACTTGGTCCTCGGAGGCTATTGCGTATCAAAGGATCGACTGCATTGACGTATGCAAGGATCAACTAAAGCTGATATTGCATCGGCGCGCCGATTTTCCTTCATGCATAATCAGCTTCGATTATGACGGCAAAAACGTCTATGTCGATAAACTCAAGCTCGATTTTTGGGCCGAGGCTGCCTATATCGACGGCAGAATGGCAGACTCGTATCTTCCCGAGTTCGAAACAGAGCACGAGCTCATACCCTTCAAGTCGATATTTGTTAAGGAATATGCGGACGGCAGTACCTTCAACACAGCGCGTGCTTGTTCGATCATCGAGGACTCAGGCTTTATTCTTGAGGACGGAAGCAGGATCACCGATTTTAATACCGCCTCTCTTCAGCTATACAACTGCACGTCCTACGATGTTGCGTGGAAAACGAGTGATATAGAGCTTTTCTATAACAACCCTCACGATTGGCCCGCGTATTTTCTCAGGATAGGCGATGAGCTCTACCGTTGTGATGCATTCGGCGGTCATCACATATTCATGTGCCTTTGGGACTATGACAAAAACGGTGTTGACGACGTCGTGTTGGTCAGCGAATGTGGCTCAGGAACAACCATACATAAGGCGGTCGTTTTCGACGTATGCAACAAATCATGGAAAACGATCATCTCTCGCAATATAATGTGCGAGGATGGCTTCACCTTCCATTTTGACGGCGAAAACATCTATATCCACTTTAAAAAGCGAAGTACAAGAACGGAGAATTCTTGATCGACGGAATGATAGCAAATGACTATGTTCCCGATATGACAAGCAATGAGCCGAATACTACGCCCGAGCCCACGCCGAGCGGCAGCTCTTCACCAAGCTTCATCAACGAAGATATTATGGTTAAGAGCTACGACGAGGGCGACATGGAAAAAACGGAGCTCGTTTACTCAATGCTGGAGTCGCAAGGGTATATCTCGGTTTTCGACGGTTTGGTATACACCGACTACAGCACGACCGCGTCGAGGCTTCGCAACTGTACTCCCGCTTTCATTCGTGAGAAAAGGGACGATATCGACCTGTTTCAGAATGACGACTATGCGTATTTTCTGAGGCTCGGCAATAGAATTAAACCCTACCGCTTTGATGCCTTTGGCGGCGGCCATATTAAAATGTGTCTTTGGGACTATGATGATAACGGCGTTGACGACCTCGTGTTTTATTACACATGGGGTTCGGGGGTCTCGCATCTTGAGGCGGACGTTTTCGACCTCAGCACGGGAACGCGGCTGGTCGTCCTATGTAAAATCGCCGAGCTTGGACAGGATGACCAAGGCTTTACTCTCCAATATGACGGCGAAAGGATCTATATCGACCGTCAAACGGTGGAATACACGGGCGGCGAATTCCATATTGGAAGCATAAATGCCAATGAGTACAAGAATATTCTTACAGCCGATCCGGCGCAAAACACGCCATAGTCCGACGATCAATCGAACTACTTCTAACTGGGCGTTCGCTATATCACGGACGCCATCATGGCAACGCCGGAATGGGAGTCTCTGCCGCCGTACGAATTCCCGTATGAATAACAGTAATTCGGTGAAAAGCCGCTAAACGGCTCCGTTTGATATTGAAAAAGCGAATAAAACATGGTATAATGCCGTCCGTAAGAGGGAGTAGCTTGCGGACGGCTTATTATTTACCGTTCGCGGCGCGTTTCGTCAGTACGGGAAGCGGATCTTTGACTCTTCCCCGGAGCGCCCAAACAAAGCGAGACTTTTACCGTGAACTCAAGCGCCTGAGCTTTCGGTAAAGGTCTTGTTTTATCCCGAATCGTTTCATTAAAATCGCGCTGAAAGCCAAAATACAAGGAGTTTTAAAAATGCCCTATCTCTTCTACCCCGCCGCGCTTATACTCGGCTTTATCGCGCTCATCGTCGGCGCGAACATCTTCGTTGACGGCAGTTCTTTCGTTGCAAAAAAGCTTCGCATCCCGCCGCTCATCATTGGCCTCACCGTGGTCGCGCTCGGCACCAGCGCGCCCGAGCTTGCCGTCAGCATCACCTCGGCGGCGCAGGGCGCAAACGAGCTGACCTTCAGCAACGTTATCGGCTCAAACATTTTCAATCTGCTTGCCGTGCTCGGCGTTTGCTCGCTCATCAGCCCCATCCCCGTGGATAGGGCCGTAACGAGGCGCGACCTGCCGTTCTTTATCGCGGTATGCGCCGCAATTTTCTTTGCGGTCGGCGGCATAGCGGTTTTCGCTTCGCCCGCAAGAAGAATGTATGAAACAGTCGGCTACTCGGGAAGGCTCTTGGGCGCGTTCCTGCTCGTTGGCTTCATCCTCTATACGCTCTTTCTCGTCCGAGACGCGAAACAGCGCAAGCCGGAGGGCGAATTGAACCTCAAGCCCGGCCTTTCAACGCCGAAGAGCATCATCTTCATCCTCGCGGGCGTTGCGCTCATCGTTGGCGGCGGTCATGCGGTCGTTTACGGCGCGAGGAAGCTTGCAAGCTCTTTCGGCATCTCCGAAACGCTCATCGGTCTTACGATAGTTGCGATAGGCACCTCGCTTCCCGAGCTCGTTACGAGCATAGTTGCGGCCTTGAAGGGCGAGACAGAGCTCGCGGTCGGCAACGCTGTCGGCTCAAGTATACTCAATATAATGCTCATACTCGGCATATCCTCGCTTATCCGACCTATCGGCGTGAACCTTGCCTCGCTCTACGATACGCTCGTTATGCTCGGCGCGGGCGTGCTGACGCTCATCTTTGCGCTCACCGCGAAGAAGATACGCCGCTTTGAGGGCGCGCTGATGTTTATTCTCTATATCGCAACGCTTGTATTTGCGTTTGTGCGAAGGTAAAGCCTTACGGCATTCCGATTCGATACTATTAAGCGA
Source organism: Clostridia bacterium (assembly GCA_017553815.1). The sequence continues at coordinate 5,791 of JAFZJT010000046.1, read as the reverse complement.
TAATACGCAAAACAAGCCGGGAATTTCCGTCCCGGCTTGTTTTTCTTAGCCGTTATGCTCAGGGCATTTCATTCAGCGTTTCGATAAGCTTTGCATAGATATCTGTGATATGCACCTGATAGCCGCCCTCTACAACGAACCATTCGCATCCCGAATAGTACAGCTTCTCGATCTCCTCGGCGCTCAGCTCAACGCCGTCCTCGGAGTAGAGCTTGAGCGTGCCGTCGTCAACGGCCTTCGCTACCGCTGTCATCTCTTCCGTGTAGTAGTAGCCATCATCTTCCGTGGCCTGAAAGTGCTTCTCGCTGAAATCGTTCAGCATTTGCATCAGCTCCTCGGCCTTTTCGGAGCTTACGCCCACGTATAGCCTCTGAACGCCTTCAAACAGCGAGGTGAATCCGTAGAAGCTGCTGTTGTTGCTCTCATTCATCGGCCAGAAGCGCAAGATATCCAAACCGATGACCGCCGGAGCGCCCTCGATGGGCTCGTTTGCCTCGATGCATTCCGCGAGAGAATCGAGTATTCTGCGCACCTCCGCTTTATACTCGGTATTATCCGTTCCCTGATAGCCGTTGCCTTCAAACACGAAGGTGCGCTTGAGCATCTTGCCGTTTTCAAAGATGCTGAAGGCCGCTTCAAAGTCATAGAAATCACCGCTCTTGATATCCGAGACGAACTCGTCGAAGTCCTTATGCGCCCTCGTGCGCTCGCTCATCAGCTTCATGTAAAGCTCAGTGGTCCTGGGGAACTTTTCGCCGAGCGGGATAATGGCGACGTGGTCGTAGGTGGGCGAAGCGAAAACAATATCGCAGTCGTATTCGCTCTTCCATTCGGATTGGTCGAGCGAGTAGTAGGTATAACCGTAGTAGTCCAAGAAGTAGTAGCTCGAGCTGTCCTTGGTCAAGATCTTCGCGCGTTCAAGGGAAGTGAGGGCGGAAAGCTCGTCATACAGGGTCTTGTTGAACTCCGCGCCGAAATCGACTGTGTTCAGCACCTTACCGCCCTTGAAGCGGTCGAGCGAGCCGAGCTTATCGATATAGGCCGCATCTTCCTCAAGCATGCCGCGGCAGGTGACGGACATGCTGTTAAGGCTACTGCTGAGCCCCCATTTCGTGCCGTCCTTGAGGGTTATCTCGACGGTGTCACCCTGATCAACGGAGAAGAGCGATTCCAATACGCTGTCGGATTTATGAATAGAGTTCCTTGCGATGCTCGCGAATTCACGCAGAAGCGTTTCATCGGTATGCTTTACCGAGAACGCGTCGGAGCTGCCTCTCTTCGTTGGGGCTGTGCTGTAGTAATGGTAGTCGTAATAGTTTCCTCCTCCCGAGAAAAACCGGTCCTTCAAGCGAACGTATTCGATATTGTCAGCGGCGAAGTTGAGCTTTGCCCACTTATTATCGGCAATCACGGCGATGAGTATCGCTGAGCCGAAAACGATGAGAGCAAGAGGCAGGAAAAGGAGCTTTTTAAGCGCCGAGACGAAGCTGCGCTCCGTTATCCACATATAGATGAAATATGCGATAAGCATGGGTATGCACGCATAGGCGATGCAGATATACCAGCTTGGCATGCTGTAGTACGAGCCGCCCTGTTTGTAGTTCATGAAATTGCTCGTGCCCATAATGATGATGGTCGCTACTATGCCGACGCAGGCGGCGACGCCAAGGCCGATGAGCACGTTTATCCAAGCCGTTCTCGAGGGCTTTTGGTAGGTCTCCACTCGTGATTTTCCGAACGCGATATACGCGAGCACCGCGAGAAGGATGGCCCACAGGATGGATACCACCGTTTTGAAGGTCGCAAGTCCGTCTATGCCAAGCGGGAAGAAGAGCTCGAGCGTATCCATGCCGTTATACCTGATGTAGCTTTCAAAGCCAACGAAGAGGATAGGCAGACCTGCGGCAACGCCGATCGCCGCAAGCGTCGGGATCACCCTGTTTACGATGGAGCCGAGGATGACGATGAGGCAGTAGAGCGTTACGCCCGAAAGGATGGATCTTAGCATCGTGACGGCGGACATTCCGAAGCCGTCGGGCACGGTGCCGTCCTTTACGATGAGCCTAAGCCCCTCGCCGATGAAAACGCCAACGTAGTTTGCAATGAAGATTATCACGGCCCAGGTCAGCACCGCCGCGAAATGGCAGGAGAACATGGTGCGCTTCGCAATGGGAAGGCTGTTTCTGAAATCCCAGTTCTTTCTCCATACGTGCGTTGAAAGAAAGTGGATGCCGCAGGCAAGGAAGAAGAGCGGGAAAGCGTCGGGATGGCTCCTTGCGGTCCTCACGCCCTGTATCATGGAGAGAAGGCTGAATGAATAGCCGTTGCCCGAGCCGAACTCCCCCATTATGCCGTAAAAGAGCTGTAAAACGGAGAATATTATGCCGCCCCGCATGAGCTCCCTGAAAAGCTCCTTATAATAGCTGCCGCTGAAAAACGGCGCTTTAGCTTTGAAAAGTTTCATTTTTCCCTCCTCAGTCTATCTCGTCGAACTTATAGCCCATGATGTTCATCTCGTAGGTGAATACCTCCTCGAGCGAGAGCGGCAGAACCTCGAGCATCAGGGGGTTCATGGCGTTGAGCTTGGCCTCCGCCTCGTCGCGCTCGCCCTTGAGTATCATGGTAACGACCCTGCCCGACTTGGTGAACGAGAGTACTTCGAGCCCCTTCTCCGCAAATTCCTCGCGGGTATGCTCGGCTTCAAACGCAAGCTGAACCTTGAAGAGCTTGGTCTTGAGATCCGAAACGTCGCTCTGGAGCACTATCTTGCCCTTGTAGACCATTGCGAGCTGATCGCAGGTGTCCTCAAGCTCGCGAAGCGAATGGCTCGTCACGATTATCGTGGTGCCGTTGTCGCAGACCTCGCGATAAAGAAGCTTTTTCGCAACGTTTCTTGCTATCGGGTCGAGGCCGTCGAAGGTCTCGTCGAAAAGCATGATATCGGTGTTGCAGGCGAGCGAAAGTATCGTTTGCGATTGCTTGGTCATGCCCTTGCTCATTGCGCGAACCTTGAGCGATGGCTTAAGGTTGAAGATGCTTGCAAGATGCTCGAACTTTTCAAACGAAAACTTCTTGTAGACCGAAGCGTAGAACTGAGCCATGCGCTTCAAGCTCGCTCCGTTTGAAACAAGGCGCATCAGGTCCGAGGAAAACACGATGCTCTCCTTGGCCTTCGGGTTGTCGTACACTTCTTCGCCGTTTATCTTGACCGAGCCCTCATCTGGCAGATAGATGCCCGAGATGAGCCTTAAAAGGGTGCTCTTGCCCGCACCGTTCGCGCCGACCATACCGAAGATGCATCCGTCGGGAATGGTGCAGTTCATGCTGTCAAGCGCCTTGACCTGTCCGAATCCCTTTGAAAGATTGGTTATCTCTATCATAAGTTATCTCCCTCTTTGTTGCTTGGGGCGGTTCCAACGCCCTCGGAATACGCGATCCTCACCGCAGAAATTACCTCGCTCTCGGCAACGCCCGAAAGCTTGAGCTCGCGCGCGAGCTGTTCCACCCTCTCGATGAGCTCGCGGCGCATAGTGCGAAGCTTTGTTTCGGCGTCCTTGGAAACGAACCTGCCGTTTCCGGGCACCGAATAGCATAGTCCCCTGCGCTCGAGCTCCGCATAAGCCTTTTGAAGCGTGTTCGGATTGACCGAAAGCGCCATCGAAAGCTGGCGCACCGAGGGTATCTGCTCATCCGCCTTGAATTCGCCGGTGAGTATCCCGCGCTCGACCTGCGCGATCACCTGCTCATAGAGCGGCACTCTTGAATGCTTATCGATAAGCAAATCCACCACTTCCTTTCATGAAATAGTGCCTTTTAATAGTGATCGATATCTGCGGTGATTCAGGTGATTCAATCGAAGATTCTTGGATACCAACAGCCTAACAGCCGATTTTCCGCATAGTCATATCACCATTAGGTGTGTTATTAATTATAGTACACTATGGAACGCTTGTCAACAGCTTTTTTCGTCAAAAGCCAAATATATCGCTATGACTTCGCTCGAGCGGGCAACTTTTACGGTTTCTTTTCTTGACATAAAAAGCGCACGATTATATAATAGATACGTTTGAATAAAGCCGCCGTCACCGCGGCATGAAAAGGAGAAACAGCTATGTATTTGCGCGAAGAAGGAAAGATTTGGCTCGCAACAGGCGGCGAGCGCGTATATCTTGAGCCCGCCATGTGCAACCGCCACGGCCTTATCGCCGGCGCGACGGGCACTGGCAAAACCGTTACCTTAAAGGTCATCGCCGAATCGTTCAGCGAGATGGGCATTCCCGTTTTCCTCGCCGATATCAAGGGCGACGTTTCGGGCATGTGCGTTCCCGGCGTTGAAAACAAGCATATCCGCCGCAGTATCGACACGATGCATATCGAGGATTTCAACTACACCTCCTTCCCCGTCCGCTTCTTCGACGTTTACGGCAAGCTCGGTCATCCCGTTCGCACCACGATTTCCGACATGGGACCGGAGCTTCTTGCGCGCTTGCTCGGACTCAACGACACCCAGCAGGGCGTTCTTCGCATCGTTTTCCGCATCGCGGACGACAGGGGGCTGCTGCTCATCGACCTCAAGGATCTTCGCAGTATGGTCCAGCACGTTGGCGACAACGCGAACGAGTATAAGCTCACCTACGGCAACGTGACCGCGCAGTCCGTCGGCGCCATCCAGAGGGCACTTCTCGCGCTCGAGGATGAGGGCGGCGATATCTTCTTCGGCGAGCCCGCGCTCGATATCAAGGATTGGTTCGATTGGGATGCGGACGGCAGGGGCTATATGAATATCCTCGAGTGCGCCGAGCTCTTCCAGCATCCGCTTCTTTACAGCACGTTCCTGCTTTGGATGCTCTCCGAGCTTTACGAGATGCTCCCCGAGGCGGGCGACCTTGAAAAGCCCAAGATCGCGTTCTTCTTCGACGAGGCGCATCTGCTCTTCAACGGCGCTCCCAAGGCGCTTCTTGAGAAGGTGGAGCAGGTCATCCGCCTTATCCGCTCCAAGGGCGTAAGCGTTTGGTTCATCACGCAGAACCCCGCGGACGTTCCCGAGAGCGTGCTCGGTCAGCTCGGCAACCGCGTTCAGCACGCGCTTCGCGCCTACACGCCAAACGAGCAGAAGGCCATCCGCTATGCGGCGCGCTCGTTCCGCGCAAACGAGAACTTCGAAACCGAGCGCGTGCTTCAGGAGCTTGCAACGGGTGAAGCGCTCGTATCGGTGCTCGACGCCAAGGGAACCCCGACCGTCGTTGAAAGGGCTAATATCCTGCCGCCCAAGAGCAGTATGAACGCCGCGGATGTGGGCATCATCGCTCAGTTTATCAATATGAGCCCCCTCAACGCCAAGTACAAGGACACGGTGGATCGCGAATCGGCCTACGAGGTGATAACCGTGGAGCAGGAGCAGGCCGCCAAGGAGAAGGCGGAGGCCGCGGCCGCCGCGCAGGCAGAGAAGGAGCGAAAGGAAAAGGAAAAGCAGGAGGAAAAGGAGCGCAAGGAGAAGGAAAAGGAGAAGAAGGCCAAGCAGTCCAAGAAAAAGCAGTCCGCAATGGGCAAGGCCGCAAGCTCCGCCGCCACCTCCTTTGGACGCGAGCTCGGAAAGAGCATCTTCAGAGGGCTTTTCGGAACGAAGAGATAGCGTTCGGCTTACTTTCGGCTTATATGTATTGATATGGAAAAAGGGTTCTATACTAAACAGTGGGGTTGAATAAAAAAGGTAGAGCATAAATCTTCCAAATGATGTAGAATAGAGTTGCAAAATAAGCTACAGGAGGAGAGACTTATGCTCTGCAATGAT
>JAFZJT010000045.1 GCA_017553815.1 Clostridia bacterium | reverse complement strand
TATTCACAACGCGGGAGTCGAGCGCTTCTGCATTGAGCGTAAAGGAGCTGCCCGCTGCGGAAAGATCTGCGCTTATCGTAAGCGTTTCGCTGCCCGTTCCTGTATAGCCGCTTATGCTTACGCCCGAAGGAAGCGAAGCGGTGTCGAGGGTATAGCCTCCGTTTGCGTTCAAGAGCGTTACGCGAGTCTGTCCGCTGAAACCGCTGCCGGTGTTCGTAAGGTCAAGCTGCGCGGGATCAAAGCTGATGCCGTACTGGAGAGTATCCCTGTTTCTTGCGTGCTCAAGCAGCTCGTCCGCCCATACAAGGACGTGTTCATAGCCCGGCTTCGCTCTGATAAGATCGGGAAACAGCAAACGGTTGGTGTATTGATACGATCCGGGCTCTCCCTGTTCGCTGAGCCAGAAGCGGATCGCGTTCGCGGTGGCCTGACGAGCTTCGTCTGCGGTGAAGCCATCGGGAGTTACGAACGGATATCCGAAGGTGAAGATCGAGAAGAGACCTTCGATGGTATCGGCTTGGAGCAGCGTAGAGGGATTGGTTTCAACGTACTCATCGCCGTGCGGGGAGTGCATGGTGTGCTCGATGCAGTACACGTCCTCGCCGGTCTCGGCTATCCAATGACGCGGGGTGTGGAGATCGCGCCATACTCCATCGTAATAGCGCTCAAGGTAATCGAACGCCGAATCGTATTCGGACTCGATGGTAACGCCGCCTTCGGTACGGGGGCTGCGGGTTTCGGCAAAAGCGCCGACGGGGATAAGTCCGAAGCACATGATCGCCGCAAGCAGCAGCGAGATGAATCGTGTGGATTTTGACATTTGGTTTCTCCTTTTTCATAGAATTCTTGGTTTGTTGTGTTTTTCTCAGATTAACAAGGCCTTCTGGAGGTGAATTATTTGGGGTTAATCATAGGGTTAATCGCGTGAGGAAGAAAAAGCTCTCTTTCCAGCAAGCGTTCGGCAGCTCGCTTTTCGCAAGGATATGCCGCTCTGCGGTGACGAGGCTTCTTCCTGCGCGGAGTACGCTTTGCGTGGAAAAACAGCTCAAAGAACTGCAGGTACGGATCGCGCTTTGCCATATCAGTCCGTTTGCCCAATGAAATTGTCTTCGTCGGTTGCAAATCGGATGCCCTCAATAGCGTCATCCTCGTCATCGGAATCGACATCTTCGGAAAAATCCTCGATGGTGCGAAGATACTCGATCTCATCCGCGACAGCCTCGAAGAACGCGAGCCTGATTTTTTCATCCTCAAGACCGCGAATAGCCCTGACAGTAAAGGACACGGGTTCCTCGGCAACGGCCATCTGCTCCACATAGAGCCTATACATGTCATCCTCGTCATGCTCTTTGGCAGCCTCAAGATAACGGTTGCGGATGGCGATGCAGCCGTCATACATATAGTTCGCCGCATCGATTGCTTCATCGAGGAATACGGCACGGTCCTTCAGCCTGCCGCGCTCGTCCAGAAGGCCGATCCTGTGCAGATGGGCAAAAGCGGTAAGGGGATTGAGCCCCTCGGTCCTTCCTTTATGGGGCTTTACGCCGCAGAAGACTTCGCAAGGGGTGGTTTCTTTGAATTGAATGATCATATCGGTTTACCTTTCTTCTAAAGATGTAATGTTCTCGCGCTTGCGCTGATAATCTTCCAGCAAGCGGATTATGGTTTGTTCTATCTCTCTGCCGCTTGTTCCGGCAGGGAAATACTTCTCAACTGTGTTCCTTCTGAAAGTGATGGTCTCGTACATCGGCTTTTCAACGGTCATAACTGCTTCAATGGCATCTTCACTTATCTTTCCTATCTGTGCGAGCTTGTGAAGCTTCTGCGCCTGAGAAAGCGAAGGCGAGATCTGATCTCGCTCCATTATCTCGAATACGACCTGCTGATCCGCAGGATCGAGATATGAAACCTCAACGGCAGGGTTGAAAGCCAAAGTGCCATCGTCAACATACGAAAGCAAAGGCGTGGTGAGATTGTTTAAGCGGATAAAGCGTTGGACTTGTTTGTAACTATCTCCAGCTTGCTCTCCGACAATTTCGGTTGAACGCTTACCTTGAAAATGTGGGCCAACTTGTCCCACATTTTTTGATGGTCTTCCAAGTTTGCGCCCTATAGCCTCCATTTTCATTTGATACGCCTTTGCTTTTTCGCTCGGCAGCAGCTTATCCCTCTGTCTGAGATTGCTGTCCACCATAAGGATCACGGCGGTATCGTCGTCAAGTTCCCTGACTGTCGCAGGAATGTTTTTTATCCCCGCACGGATGCACGCTTCAACACGGTTATGCCCCGAAATGATTTCATATCCTTCTCCCGATTTATGCGGGCGGACGAGTATGGGCATCAAAACTCCGTATTCGGAAACGCTTTCCACCATTTCCTGCATCTTTTCTTCAGGATACTCCTTAAAAGGGTGCTTCTCGAAGGAAACGAGGGTATCTACAGGCAGTTCTGTGAGCAGCGGCTTTTCTCCGCTGCCGTCCGTAGGCTCAAAAAGATCATCGAGCGGTCTGAATGACACTTCCGATGCGCTCGATTTGTTTGTCATGCTCGATCACCTCCTGTGTAAATGCTTCGTATGCTATCCCGACCGGATTTCTCGGATCATATCCGTACACGCTCTTGCCGCTGACGTTGCTCTCGGTCATTCGTATAGACTTGGGTATCTCGGTATCGAATACCTTGATATACTCGCCAGAGCTTTCGCGCAGCTTCAGTACCAGCTCTTTCGTGAAATTGGACCGCTTGTCCATCATTGTAACTAGCACGCCCTCTATATAGAGGGAAGGGTTGATCTTCTTACGCGCCTTTGAAAC
>JAFZJT010000044.1 GCA_017553815.1 Clostridia bacterium | reverse complement strand
GGGAGCTGTTACAACGGTGAGGCTTGCGCCGGCAGCGGTGTCGGGATGTCCGCCGACCGCGCCCCTGATGACGCCGTCCGAACCGGTCATGACGTTTACGTTGAAGTCAACGTCGATCTCAAGAGCGGAGAGGATAACGAAGTCGAGCTGGTTTACAGCCGCGCCCTTATTGACGTAGCTTGCGTAGTAGGAAGCGTCGATCTGCTGATGGAAGCGGTTGTTCTTGAGCGAATTCGCCGCGATAAGGTCGAAGGACTGAACGTCGAGGATCTTCTTTACAAGACCCTCCTCATGCATCTGCACGATCTGACCCGTTATGCCGCCGAGTGCGAAACGGCACTTGATGTCCTTTGCGATCATCTTGTCGCGAAGGAATCTCGCGGTCGCAAGGCTTGCGCCGCCGGAGCCCATCTGCATCGAGAAATTATCCTCGAAATAGCCGCTCGCTTCGATAACTTCAGCGGCAGTTTTTGCGATAAGCAGCTCCTTGGGGTTCTTTGTGTAGCGGGTAGCGCCGCTCATAATGCCCTTGGGATCACCGATATTATCCACAACGACCACCCCGTCAACGCGGGACTCGGGAATGCCGAAGGGCGCGTTGGGGAAGTTTACAAGATGGTCGGTGATTATGATGCACTTATCCGCATGCTGCGCGTCCAATTTCGCATAGCCGAGGGAGCCGCAGCAGGAGGAATTCTCGTCGTCGCGGTTATAGCCGTTCGCGTTGCCGTAGGGGTCGCAGGATGGTGCGCCGAGGAACGCAACGTCGATATGCAGTTCGCCCGTTTCGATCGCCGCCGCTCTGCCGCCGTGGGAGCGGAAGATAATCGGGAAATCCATAAGACCTCTGGAGATCTCCTCGGCAAGCTTGCCGCGCAGACCGCTGGTCTCGATATGGGTGATAACGCCGTTTTTGATATGGTCAATGAGCGGCCAGTGGCAGTCGGTGAGGCTCGACGCAGCGAGGGTCAGGTTCTTTATGCCCAGCCTCGCGATCTCGTCGATAACCATATTCACAACGTAGTCGCCGTTCCTGAAATGATGGTGGAACGAGATGGTCATGCCGTCCTTGAGACCCGAGCGCTTGATGGCTTCCTCGATGGAGGGAAGCACCTTCTTGCTGTTCTTCTGCCTCTCGTCGAAGCGAATGGTGCTCTTAGGCTCGCAATCGGCAGGATTATACTCGCCATGGCAGGCGGAAACTTCGTTTATATGGGGAATTTTGGTGATATCCATAGAATTATACCTCCTCAACGGGCATTGCCTTGCTTCTCTCGTAAAGCTCAAGCAGGTACTGCGCGCGCGCAACAACGGGCTTGTCTATCATCTTGCCGTTCAGGCTCGCAACGCCGGAACCCCTTGCGTTCGCCTCGGCGATGGCGTCCATGATGGCCATGGCCTTCTTGAGGTCGCGCTCGGAGGGGGTGAACACCTCGTGGAGCGGGGCGACTTGGCGGGGGTTGATGATGGATTTGCCGTCGAAGCCCATCTTGCGTATGAGGGTGGCTTCGGCAATGAAGCCTTCCTCATTATTGACGTCGGAATAGACGGTGTCGAGCGCCATGATGCCCGCAGCCTTCGCGGCGTTCACGATCATGCCGCGCGCGAACATCAGCTCAACGCCCTCGGGGGAGCGGGTGGTCTTGAGGTCGGTAACGTAGTCCTCTGCGCCGAGAGCTATACCGATGAGGCGCTTACTTGAGAACGCGATCTCTTTGGCGTTCAAAACGCCGATAGCGCTCTCGATAGCCGCCATCATGCCGGTGGAGCCAACGGGGATGCCCGCTTCGCGCTCGATGCGCTCGATCTCCTTTTCGCAGTCGATAACGTCCTGCGCGGTCTCGGTCTTGGGAAGACGGATAACATCCGGCCTTGCGCGAACGATCGCCTCAAGGTCCATGATGCCGATGCCGCTGGAAAGATCGTTTATGCGAACGACCAGCTCCTTCTTGCCGTAGTTAAGGGTGGTCAGCGCTTTATAAACAAGAAAGCGAGCCGTATCCTTTTCGGTTATGGCAACGCTGTCCTCTAAGTCAAACATTATGGAATCCGAGCCGTAGATATGCGCGTCACGGATCATGCCGGGGTTGTTGCCCGGAACAAAAAGCATGCTTCTTCTAAGTCTTCCGCTCATTTTACTTTTACCTCTTTGAACACGTAGTCGGTGCTCTCTGCTGCGCGGTAGGCTGCTGCCAGGGTGCGCGCGGCAACGGTGCAGTCAAGCGCGCCCTTATCAACGGCGGTGACCTTCGCGGCGGTAACGCCGAGCTCGTCGAGCGTTTCGCGGATGACCTTTTCGATCTGCTTGCCGAACTGCTGCATAACATCGCTCTCAAGGGAAAGCTCGATGCCCTCGTTCGCCTTCGGCTCTATGGTAACGATGATGTCGCTCGACTCCATCGTGCCCGCAACGCCGGTAGTGATGATCTTCATAATGACCTCCAAAGCGTTTTGTGGTTATTGTTTTATGCCGTGCGGAAAGCGGGTGTTGCTCTTCCGCACGTACCAAATGATATTTTATACCTTTTTCTTATGTTTTTCAACCCCCGAAAAGGACGTATTTTCAATATAGTGCGTAATATAACGCTTCGCGGCGGATGAAAAGCGAGTTTAACGGGAATTGAAAGCGGGGTTCGTTTCCGCTTTCATAGTATTTTTACTGCTCTGCTCCCAAAACCGTAGTTATTTTTCGCGATTTTGCCGAAAGAACAGAGCCTGCATGTTGACAAATCGGGCAGTATTTTGTATAATGTATTCTATATAGCAAAAATTACCGGCCTGCTGTATAATCAATTCAAATTTGCTTGCTGGGGCAACAAGGAGATTTTTATGAGCGCTACTCGAGCGGCAAAACACGGTGCGCTTCTTGTAATGGTCGCACTACTTCTCTTTTCATTTGCATGCACTCCCAATAATCCGGGATTCATCCGTGTCAACTCCTACGACGATGTAAAGCGAGCCTTCCAAGGCAAGGATCATTTCATCTTTCCGGATATTTCGGTATTTGATTATGAAGACTCCGGCGTTAGTTACGAGATTGTTCGGAAGGATCCTCTGGACAATGATTCGCCTTTTATTGAGTATTCGGTCTACGGAGACAGTCTTCTAAACGGAATTAAGATCGAATTCGGTGTCTTCGGCTATGAAGGGCAGCTTGACAGCTTGAGAACCGATGTGGAATCGGTGACCTATAACGGAGTGAATATCTCTCGCTTTCGCACGGATAAACGTAATACAAATGCGTTGTATAGCGAAGCTTTTGTAGCATATATCGACGGGTGCGAGTATACTGTCAGAGGAACATGCTACGACACTCCATCTGACGAAAGCCAATTCAAAGAGATAAGTGATGCAATAACGGATATAACCTATTCCGTTATTTGCAGCATTATCGATGAAGCACAAAACAAATGAACCCTGATTTAAAAGGAGTTGCTGTATGAATCAAACCAAAAGATTATTTGCAATTATTCTGGCTTTTGTTTTCGCTATAATGGCTGTCGTTCCAATGGCGATGGCGCAAGAGAACTGCAATGGCTTTGAGCGGCGCGATAGACACTTTTCTATTTCACCGGAAGATACTGAGTTCATGCGTTCACAGCTTGTTGCGCTTGGGCTTTATGGCGACGGATTTCTAACCGAGCCCCTCTATGATGTAAACGGTGAAATAACATTTCTGCTTGGCACTTCGGAGTGTGGATTCGTCATTATTAGTCGTCCGGATGGTATCCTTTACGAATGGGGAGGAGTTAGTCCGTTTACCGGCTTTGAAGCATGCAAAAAATACTATGCAGGAGCGATGTCATATTATGTGAAAAACATTTATAACAATGCATTTTACAACCTTATGACAGCCGCCGTTGAGGAATCTCCGACTCTTAGGCTGATTGAATCACCTTCACAACGAGGCGGCGTGTTTGATGACCCGCAACCGACACCATCGAAATGGACAATAAGTAACCCACAATATATAACCCAATATGCATTTGGCTATAATTCAACAGGCACCTGCTCTGCGGTTGCGGCAGGAATCGCTTTAAACTACTTGAAAAGGCAGTATGGTTTGCCCGTAACTATCAACCTCATGACTCCGGAGCCATTTTATAGCACAGAAGGGTTCCCAAAAAATTATAGTTCGTGGAATTCGTTATATCCAAAGGCGGAAACGCTCCATCAAAAGCTTACCCACTACTGTGTTAATGGATGGTCTATTAATGAGCCGCTAAACAGATACTTTACGGATTGGATCAGTGATCCTGCAAAACGCCCCATCGCTTTTTATGACAGAAATTATAATTCATTTGAGAATATCAAGCAATACATCCTCTCGAATCGACCGATAATTGTATGTACTTATACGCATTCGATGGCCGCTTATGGTTGCTGCAAGGTCTTCAGCAACAATGGCACAACATATGGCGTTCTTGTTCATATGGGGTGGACTGGTCGAAGTTGGTTCAATCATAATAATGCTGTAAATAGGTACGAACATATTGAGCACTATATAAACGTGAATACGCTTAGAGCATTGTACTCGTTTATATTGCCTTCCGGCTGTTAAATCAGCATATAAAGCACGGTTGTAAGCTGCGCGGCTTGGCGGCCGCGATCCGTAAAGCCGTGCTTTCTAAAAATAAAGGAATCCCGAAGCAGCCTAAGCATTTCGGGATTCCTATTTGTTCGCATTTATTGCAAACACACGATGAAAACGCCTTTCGGCGTTTTCAAAAAGCTTGTTTTAAATTTCCATTGTGGGCTTTGGTCATGCGTTAATATCACAAACCGAAAGCCTTGCTGCCCTTACGCAAGCTGCATGGCTCTTCTGAGTACGCTTAGCGCATCGCCAACGGTTATGGTTCCGCTGTTGTCCATATCGGCGGCGTTCACATTGATGCTCGATGCATCAAGCAGCCCCATCGCAACGCGAAGGGTCATGAGCGCGTCCGCAACGCTCACCTCGCCGTTTCCGTCCGCATCGCCCGCTATCGGCGCGGGAACTCCGCCCTCAAAGAGCGAGCCCACGTAGAGCCTGCCCTCGCCGCCTTGCGTGTAGCCGTCGTCCACGGCGTTCTGCTTGAGCATTTCCATTATCTCATCGGGCTCGAGCTCGGGATCGTAGGTCTTCATCATCGCGCAGCAGGCGACCGCATGGGGCGCAGCGAAGCTCGTTCCGCTGTCGGTAGTATAGCCGCCCGTATAGGTGGTGCTGTAGATATCCACGCTGGGGCCGGTAACGTCCACCGCCGGCCCGAAGTTCGAGCTCTCCCAGAAATTGTGGTTTACATCGTGTGCCGCAACCACAAGTCCTCTTTCCACGTCCTGCGGCGTGAAGCCGCCAGCATTCTGACTCCAGTTGCCCGCCGCAACGCAGCAAACGCTGCCCGCGTCGGTCGCCGCGTTTATCGCCTCGTAGTAGAGATCGTTGGCGGCGGGGTTATACTCGATAAGGCTGAGGTTCATGGCGGCGCAGCCGTGCGTATAGGCATACTCGATTCCGTTCACAACGTCCGCGGTATAGAACCAGCCGTTGTCACCAACGACCTTGATCGGCATGACCTTAACGTTTGAAAGAGTTCCGTCCACCACAACGCCGGAGCAGAAGGTGCCGTGACCGAACGCATCCGAAGTGTTATTGTTGTTGTTCACGAAATTATAGCCCGGAACCGTGCGGCCCTCGAAGAACGGGTGGTTCACGTTCAGACCCGTATCGCAAACGGCAACCACGATCTCGGGAAGCGCATCCTCGCTGCCGTATTTTGCGAGCACCTTGTCGAACAGCAGGCTCATGCCCGTCTGATCATCGCCGTAGCCCCAGGAATTGAAGCTCTCGCCCGTGAAAGGTGCGGCGCCGCGCGCGCCGAATTCAACGCGGCTGCGCACGTCCGGCACGGCATAGGCCGTTTTGGAATCGGCGGCAAAGCGCTCGGCTGCTGCCTTCGCCTCGGCGGGGCTTGCGTACTGGAGCACCACCCTGCCGGTGGGGCTGACGGCGTGATCGATCGCGGCTTTCGTGTCAATTTCGCCGCTTGAGCGAACTATCAGCCTTGCGGAGGCGTACACATCGCCCTCGTCGGCCTTTACGTTCAGCCTTGAGTAGAGAGCGCGCATCTCACCGAGCCTCTCGCTGAAGGCAAGAAGCTGCTCGGTCATGTCGACATTGTTTTCCGGCGCTTCAAGCCTTACAGTTGCTCCAAGCGAAGCCACCGGAAGCGCGATAAGGATAAGCGCGAGAACGAGTGCCAATGTTTTCTTCATTTCTTTTGTCCTTTCTTGATTTAAAATGATATCATAAATAACCATCCGTGTCAATCAAAACGGGCGGCGCGGCAGGACCGTTTGCCCGATTCCATGCAAAAAGGAAACGCCCTTGGGCGTTTCCTCAGACTACTGACAAACCCCGCGATACAGCGGGTTTTGCCATATAAAAAGCGCATAGCTCGGCGAAGCAGCATGGAAAAAGAGCGGCGCTCCTTTTTCCAAAGGATACGCGCTATTCTTTTCATGTTTTGGACAGCAGCGG
>JAFZJT010000043.1 GCA_017553815.1 Clostridia bacterium | reverse complement strand
TGGTTTTTTGGGTAAATTAATTATACATGAAAGCAGCAAACCGGGCAACCCTTTCGGGCTACCCGGTCTTGTTTTTCTGGGGCTTAATGCAACAGCCCCCGTTTTGGATAGCATCATCCGAGCATATTCATTATTCCCATAAGCTTTTGCTGCTGCTCCGGCGTAAGCATCGGCATTATGCTCTCGGCCGTCTTATGCATCGCCGAAGCGTCAAACGAGCCTTCCTTTTTCTGCCGTGAGGTCATGCGCATCAGCTCATCCATCAGCTCCGCCTCGCTCTTGCTGCTGTATTCATTCATCATACTTTCGATATTCGCTCTCTTGGCGGGGTCGATCTGCGCGCCGCATGCTTGGGATTCGATGCTCTGATCCTGCCCGTTCCTACTCTCTCCATTCCCGCTTTTTTTAAACGCTTTAAGATTCTTCGCCATTTTATGCCTCCGTTTCCGTTTTTCATTTCACTATATGCACTTATTTAGCTAAGCGTGAATAGTATGGCAATGGAAACGAAAACGGAGAGGCGGTGCTATCGATGCAGGCTTTTTCTCAGAATGCGGGAAACAGGGGAAACTTGAGGCGAAACGCGCAGGGGGGAGAGAGCCTGCGGCGAAGCGCGCGAGCGATGCAGAGCGTGCCCGAGGAGGCGAAGAAGGAGGAGGAACGCTCGCCCCTTCTTCTGCTTGCGCGGCGAATACGGGAGGAGCAGGGCGCGGAGGGGCTCAGGGCTTTTCTTCATGCGATGGAGCCCTTTGCTGCACCGTATGAGCTTAAAAAACTTGCTTCGCGCTTTGGGATGGAGCATGCGCCGAGCGGGCGTTCCGAGAGCGACAGGGGTAAAACTTTTTCTCAAAACCAAAACAGCGGTTTTTCGCCTCGGGATAATCAAACGGGCTTTAACATGAACGGCATGAACGGCATGAACGGCATGAACGGCGCGCCGCCGAATATGGGCTTCGATCCGAACCTTATCAGAATGATGCAGATGATGAACGGCATGGGCAATATGAACGGGCTGAACGGCGGCAATATGAACGGAATGGGCAATCTGGGCGGCATGATGCAGCTAATGCAGCTCATCCGGCTGCTCCCGATGCTTCAAAATATGGGAAAAGGCGGGCTTGATCCCTCGCAAATCATGAAAATGATGAATATGTGATGGACAAATCCGATTTTTTATGTTACATTATATGTGTGGGAGGATGCACGCATGGAAAACTCAGTAAAATTACCCGATAAGGAATGGATCGATAAGGTGCTTGATGCGCTCGCTTCCGCTCACCCCGACGCGAAGCCGGAGCTTGATTTCACAAACCCTTTTGAGCTGTTGATAGCGACCATCCTCTCGGCTCAATGCACGGACAAGCAGGTCAATAAATGCACGCCCGCGCTGTTTCGGGATTATCCGACACCCGAGAGCATGGCAAAGCTCACCGAGGACGAGCTTGGCAAATACATAAAGCCCTGCGGCTTCTTTAATATGAAGTCAAAGCATATTCTTTCCGCCTGCCGCGATATTGTGGACAAGTTCGGCGGCGAGGTGCCGGGGGATCGCGAGGGGCTTGAATCGCTTGCGGGAGTCGGCAGAAAAACGGCGAGCGTGGTGCTTTCAAACGCTTTCGGAGTGCCCGCTATTGCAGTGGATACCCATGTTTTCAGAGTCAGCAACCGCCTCGGGCTTGCGAATGCGAAAACCGTTGAAAAAACCGAAGCGCAGCTCATGGAGCGCATACCCGAGGATAAGTGGTCGATAGCGCACCATTGGCTCATCTTCCACGGAAGGCGCGTTTGCTCATCGCAAAAGCCGAAATGCGCGGAGTGTGCGCTCAAGGAGCTCTGCGGGTATTATAAGGAGTTAAACTAATGCAGTTTGTAGATAAAGCGAGAATAGTCATAAAATCAGGCAACGGCGGCGACGGCGCGGTCAGCTTCCACCGCGAAAAATACGTTTCCCACGGCGGACCCGACGGCGGCGACGGCGGCAAGGGCGGCAGTGTCATCTTCGAGGCCGATGAGAATATGAGCACACTGCTCGATTTCAAATTCGCGCGCTTCTTTAGAGCCAAGAACGGCGAAAACGGCAGGGCGAAGCTCCAGAGCGGCAAGAGCGGCGAGGATCTCATCATAAGGGTTCCCGTCGGAACGCGCGTTCGCGATCTCGAATCGGGAAAGATAATCGCCGATATGAATAAGCCCGGGCGCACCCGCACCGTGCTTCGCGGCGGCAGGGGCGGCAAGGGCAACGCAAGATTCGCAACGCCCACGCGCCAGACCCCGCGCTATGCTCAGAACGGGCAGAAGACCAAGGAATACGAGGTTGAGCTCGAGCTGATGACGATCGCGGACGTTGGCCTCGTCGGTCTTCCGAACGTCGGCAAATCCACTATCCTTTCGGTCGTGACGAGCGCCAAGCCCAAGATCGCGAACTATCATTTCACCACGCTCACTCCGAACCTCGGCGTGGTCAAGCGCTACGACGAAACCTTTGTGCTTGCGGACATCCCCGGCCTTATCGAGGGCGCGAGCGAGGGCGCGGGACTCGGACACGATTTCCTTCGCCATATCGAGCGCACAAGGATGCTCGTGCATGTTCTGGATATCTCGGGCTGCGAGGGGCGCGACCCGATCGCCGACTATCGCCGGATAAGGCAGGAGCTTACAGCGTACAGCGAGAAGCTTGCGGAGCTTCCCGAGCTTATCGCGGCAAATAAGATGGATATAACAGGCGCGGAGGATTGGCTGGAGCTTCTCAAGGAGGAGCTTGCCGAAACGAATCCGAATTCGGAGATTTTCCCCGTTTCGGCGGCAACGGTGCAGGGCTTCGAGCCGCTTCTCGACCGAATCTTGAAGATGCTAAAGACCCTTCCCAAAACGCTTGAGTTTGAGGAGGACGACATAGTTCCCGCCGCGCAGTATGAATGGGGCTTTGAGATAAATATAGAGGACGACGTTTTCGTCGTAACGGGCGGCACGGTGGACTATATCCTCGACACAACGAACGCCGAGGACGAGGAGAGCATGCGAAGATTCCAGCGCATGCTCGAAACCGAGGGCATCATCGATGCGCTTCGTGAAAAGGGCGCGACCGAGGAGAGCGTTGTTCGCATGGGCGAATGGGAGTTTGATTTCATTGAGTAAAAGCCTGCGTTGATATCGGAAGGGTACGGGATTCAGCCCGTGACTTGAGTGAGGGAACGATACGATGGACAGATTAAGGGAAATAGTTTGCGCGATAATCAAGGAGAGCCTCTACGGTGAGGATTTTGATATGCATTTCAACGGCGCCGATAAGCTTGACGACAATACTATGGCCAAGGTGTTTTCGGAGCTGAGCGTTCAAACCGTGCTTTGCTTCGCGGATAATTGGCTTATTAAGCATAAGCCGCAGAACGAGATGCTTTTTGAAGAATGGTGCAGATCGAGCAGGGACTATCAGATCAGAGTTCTGTACATTTTGAGCGCGCAGCAGAAGCTGGTCGAATTGCTGAATGCAAACGGCATCGACTTTGTTATCATAAAGGGCACCGCAGCCGCGGTCTATTACTCGGATCCGCTTCTCAGAATGATGGGGGACGTGGATCTGCTCGTTAAAAGAGCTGATTTTGAGCGAGCGTCAAAACTGCTTGAACAAAACGGATTCGAGCACGACGGCTACCACTGCAGCGGTGAACAGCACCACGAAGGATACGTTAAATACAATGTGAGGTTTGAATTGCACAGAAGGCTGCCGATCGTGGATGAAAACAACGATAAGCTGCTCAAATTATTTGAAGACGGGATCGATGAGCGAATCGGCGGCAACATCGAATTCATTGAGTTTCCCATGCTCCCTCACAGGCTAAACGGCATCGTTCTGCTTTTCCATATCAATCAGCATTTGCGTGTTGGATTGGGCTTAAGGCAGATACTCGACTGGATGATGTTTGTGGATAAGAATATCGACGATGCGGCATGGCAGCGGGAGTATCGGCAGATTACGCAAAGCGTGGGTCTTGATAAGTTTGCAAAGATCGTAACCAGAATGTGCCAAATGCATCTCGGCCTAAATAAAGAGCTGACTTGGTGTGCGGACGCCGATCCCGAGGTTTGCGACAGCCTCCTGAACTACATAATAGATAAGGGCAACTTCGGCATTAAAGCAGGAAGAGAGGGATATGTTGCCTCTGTTTTCCTGAGAAGCACGAATCCGTTCAAAATATTGGCAAGGCTTCAGCAGAAGGGAAGGAAAGGTTGGGATAAGGCGGAAAAATATGCTGTATGCCGACCGTTTGCGTGGATACATGCGCTTTGCATGGAGATCAAGCAAATCAGAGGAAAGAATATTTCCATTTCAAAGATGAACGATCTGAAAAAGGAAGGTCTCAGGCAAAGGCAGTTCATTGAGAGTCTCGGCCTTGATGCCGACAGAAAAATTTACGAAGTGGATTGAGTTTGCTCCATGAGGGAACGAATCGTTTTACAGTTGGAAGCTCGGGGGCACAATGCTGATAGATCCCAAATACTATAGGCTGCCCATTGCGTACATTCTGGATCGCGCGGGGATAGACTCGGTGAAGACGATGCTCATCGGGTCGTTTATACTGCTGCCTATTGCCGCATACTTAATATCCAAAATTTCAAAGCGAACAGCGAAGATATCATGGCTCAAGGTGTTTTTTGTTTTCGCCTTTATACTGTTTATCGTTTATGAAACTATAATCAGAAGGCATGTAACAATGCGCGCAAAGTTCAACCTATGGCCGTTTTTGTCGTATTTTAGGGCAGGAAACAAAAAACAGATCCTGTCCAATATCCTGGTTTTCATTCCGTTCGGCTTTCTTTTGAACTGGAGCAAAAGGATCCCGTTTAAAAAAGCGCTGTTTGCCTGCTGCCTCGTTTCGTTGAGCATAGAGATAGCCCAGCTTATATTTCACACGGGCGTTTTTGAAACGGACGATGTGATAAACAATGCTCTTGGAGGCAGCATCGGATATTGGTATTTCGAGCTGCTGTCAATGCTAAAAAGAAGGTTTGCGCGAGGTGTTGATAAGCGTATCGATATGTAAGAAAGGTTCATACTAACTCAATGATAATTTCGGGAAAATACACGGAGGCGAAGGTCTTTGCATCCGAGATCGAGTCCTCGGCGGAGGGGCAGATCAAGTCGCTTTGCGATCAAAGCTTTGCGAGCGGGGCGAAAATAAGAATAATGCCGGATGTTCATGCGGGCAAGGGCTGCACGATCGGCACCACGATGACTGTAACCGATGCGGTCGTGCCAAACCTTGTGGGCGTGGACATCGGCTGCGGCATGGAGACGGTTCTCATTGAAGAGAGCAGGGTAAATCTGCCGAAGCTCGATGCGTTCATTCGTGAGAATATCCCGCATGGCTTTTCCGTGCGCGAAAAGCCGCATTCAATGGCGGATGAGATCGACCTCAGCGAATTGCGCTGCGCGGACAGGATCGATCTTCGCCGCGCGCTTGAGAGCCTCGGCTCGCTCGGCGGCGGCAACCATTTTATCGAGGTCGATAAGGACGAGGAGGGAGTTCTCTATCTTATCATCCATTCGGGAAGCCGCAATCCGGGGCTTAAGGTCGCGGAATACTATCAAAAGCTCGCCTATGAAGCGCTTGGAGGCAAGGCGCAGTCCGATACGCCGTTTGAGCTCGCCTATTTGACGGGTGACGCAAAGGACGACTATCTTCACGACATGGCGCTGATGCAGCGCTTCGCCGATCTGAATCGGCATATAATGAAGACCGTTATCCTGAAGGGCATGAAGCTCAAGGAAAAGGAGAGCTTCACCACCGTCCACAACTATATAGACACCGAGGATATGATCCTAAGAAAGGGCGCAGTATCGGCTAAAAAGGGAGAGAAGCTCCTGATCCCCCTCAATATGCGCGACGGAGCGCTAATCTGCACGGGGCTCGGCAATCCCGAATGGAACGAGAGCGCGCCGCACGGAGCGGGAAGGATCATGAGCCGCGGCGAGGCGAATTCAAGCTTCACGGTCTCTGCGTTTAAGAAGGCGATGGATGGCATATTCACCACCTCCGTCGATCAAAGCACGCTCGATGAATGCCCAATGGCCTATAAGAATGCCGAAAGCATAATCGATGCGATCGGCGAAACGGCAAGGATAGAGAAGCGCGTTCTGCCGATCTATAATTTCAAATCGAGCGATAAGGCCGAATGGAGCAAAAAACGGAAATGACGGCTTCGGCTGTGTTTGGGAGGCAATATGAGCAGAATTAAAAAAATCGCCGCATTCATGCTTGCGCTTTTTATGGCGCTTTCGTCTTTCGGCGTAAATGCCGATAGATTGGAGCCCAAAGGCAGCGGCGTTGGCATGAACATAATGAACCTCAACTCAGTTGGTTTCGACGGCGAGCCCGTTGACGGCTCAATATTCGAGAACTCGACAGTGACGGTAATAAATCTCTGGCAGCGCTGGTGCGGTCCGTGCATGATCGAGCTTCCGTATTTTCTTGCTCTGCATGAATACTATTCTGAAACGCCCGAGGCGGACGTGCAGGTCTGGGGCGCGCTCTATTATGAGCAGTCATACGAGGTTCAGGACGCCGTGAACTACGTTGAGGAAAACGGCTATAATTGGAACCACATGCTGATTTGCGACGAGCTTCTTGTTGTTGCAAACGCGGTAAGCCCAAATGGACTGACAAGCATTCCGCAAACATTGATAGTCGATAGGCGCGGCACGGTGCGCGCGCAGATCGTGGGCAAGGTAGACAGCGATGCGGAGCTCATCGCTCTTGCATCGGAATGGCTCGAGATACTCTCCGCCGAGGAAGGCTTTCTTTCGGGCGACGTGGACGGAAACGGCAGCGTGAACGCTGCGGACGCGATCCTTGCTCTGCGCTGCGGCATGGGCTTGACGGTTCTCGATGAAGAACAGGCCGCGCGCGGCGATGTGGACGGAAACGGCACGGTCGGCGTAGCGGATGCTGTCGCCATACTGCGCATCGCGATGGGGCTTTGAACGATCCCTAAAACCGAAACAAGAATAATCAACGCAATATAAAAGCATGGGCTTGGGACATTCTCCCAAGCCCTGTTATTATTCCAATACTAAACTCTGACTAAAGCCGGACTTCTTGTCGGTTGTTTTCCGCCCTGGTTCCTCTTCGCTCAACGAAACTCCATAGCGCCTCGCTCTGTTAAACTTCAATAGAATAAAAAACTCCTCGGCAATTTAGTCCGCTTTTAATCACAGCTTAGTATAAGGACGCCGCGCAAAAAGCGCGGCGATCCTTGCTTGCTCGTTATACCGATGTATGATCAGGCTTCATCGCCTTAGGTGGTAACGGATGCAGCTGTACTGAGAGGGCTCTCAAATCCGTAGTCGTCGAGCGCCTTGACCTTGTAGTAATACAAGGTATCGAGAAGGAGCTCGTCATTGTCGGTGAAGCTCAGACCATCGGTGGTGCCGATGAGGACGTATTCTCCGCCCTTGACGGCGCGGTAAACCTCGTAATGAGTGGCGTTTACAGCAGCACCCCAAGTGATAAGGGGTCTGCCTTCGCCGACAACGGCTTTAACGCCGCCGGGAGCTTTTATGCCGTATGAGGTCACGTACACATACGAGCTGAGTGCGCTCTTGTTACCCCAGTCGTCAACGGCCTTGACCTTGTAGTAATACTTGGTAAAGGGGGTGAGCTCGTCATTGTCGGTGAAGCTCAGCTCCTCGGAGGTGCCGATAAGGACGTACCCGCCGGACTTGGCTGCACGGTAGATCTCGTAATGAGTCGCATTCGCGGATGCCTTCCAAGTGATAAGGGGTCTGCCCTCGCTGATAACGGCCTTAACGCCGCCGGGAGCTTTTAAGCCGTATGCGGTCACATATACATACGAGCTGAATGCGCTCTCGTTGCCGTAGTCATCAACGGCCTTGACCTTGTAGTAATACTTGGTAAAGGGGGTGAGCTCGTCATTGTCGGTGAAGCTCAGCTCCTCGGAGGTGCCGATAAGGACGTACCCGCCGGACTTGGCCGCACGGTAGATCTCGTAATGAGTCGCGTTCGACGAAGCCTTCCAAGTTAACAGAGGCTTGGTTTGCGAAATAACTGCCTTGAGCTTTAACGGCGCATCAAGTCCATAGTAGAATACGAGGGCCTCATGGCTGAATGCGCCCGCAATACCGTCGGCGAAAACCGCGTTTACCTTATAATAGTAATCGGTTTGGGGGGTAAGTGCTGACATATCGATGAATGAAGCTTGCTCTGTCGTGGCGATCAGTTCAAACTCGCCGCCTTTGGTTTTGCGCCAGATCCGGTAGTACTCGGTTCCCGGAATAGCGTTCCATGTGATATGCGGGCGAAGATCGTTTTCGCCGAGCTCAACCGATACGCAGGTGTTGGCAACAGCACCGAATACAGCGGTGTAGGAAACATCTTCGGTGACTGCGGTATGCTCGCGATCCCAGCCGATGAAGAAATAGGTATTTTGATCGTCGTCATCTCTGGCGGGCTCTTCGCCGTTATACTCGGGCATGGTACCCACTTCAACAAACTCATCAACCTCAAGCACCGAGCCGTCCCAGTTGACCCAAGTCACGGTATAGGTGTTGACAACTTCCTCAAATACCGCAGTGTAGGTGATATTGCAGTATACCTCTGAGAGCTCGGCATCCCAACCGATGAAGGTGTAGCTGTTCTGACCGCTGCCTTCCTTGGTTGGCGCTTCGCCGTCATAGCTCGGCTGGGTGCCGTAGGGAACGTCCTCGTCAACCTCGAGCACGATGCCGTCCCAGTTGACCCAGGTAATGGTGTAGGTGTTGACTATTGCTTCAAAAACCGCGGTGTAGGTGATATCGCCATATACCTCGGATATCTCGGGATCCCAGCCGATGAAGTTGTAGCTGTACTGAGCGCTGATCTTCTTGGTGGGCGCTTCGCCGTTATACTCGGGCATTGCGCCGTAGGATACGTCCTCGTCAGTTTCAATCTTGGTGCCGTCCCAGTTGACCCAGGTAACGGTGTAGGTATTGATCACCTCTTCAAATACTGCGGTGTAGGTGACGTCGCTCTCCACCTCGGAGACCCTGGTGTCCCAACCTATGAAGTTGTAGCTGTACGGGGGATAGTCTCCCTTCGTTGGTTCTTCGCCGTTGTACTCGGGCATGGTGCCCACTTCAACAAGCTCATCAACCTCAAGCACTGAGCCGTCCCAGTTGACCCAAGTCACACTGTAGCCCTTGACTATCTCGGTCTCGGAGAATTCAACGTCAACATCATCTATGCTGTAAACCTCGGTAGTGCCGGGAGTGCTGTAAACAATGCGCGCCAGATCGATGTTGAAAGCGTAATTGCCAAGCTCCGCGTCATCCGCAACGTGCATCCTTATGGTGTAGACAACGCCCTCGGTGTTGATATCGGAGCATGGGATGAGCAGCACAAGGGGGATCATGCCGGGATCAGCATCGTATCTCGCAATGTAGAAACCGCCCACTGAGGTAGCGTCGTTGAGAACCTCGCCGCAAGTGAACTCGGTTATCTCAAAGACGTTCGGATCATAGAACAGAGTAAGCTGAAGACAGGTCAGCTGATAATCGCCTTCTATGTTGAGGGTAACCTCGATATCACCGCCCGCTTGGGCAATTGCGGGTGATTCCGCGTAGATCCTTGCATTAAAATAATAGGTAGGATCCACGGCAATGATTTCTTCGGTATGGCTGTTGATCGGGATGTTCGCGCCGCCGTTGGGATAATGCGCGAAATCGAAACGATCGGTGATGGCAAGAGAGAAGTGTTGTTCGCAGAACTCAATGTTTTGCTTCGCTTTGAAGGTCGCAGTGTAAAGCTCGCCGGAACCCGTGAAAGGATCGGAAGGCATCAAGACGCCGAGTATCAGCGAATCGTCTGCATTTGCAGGGATCACCATGGAAAAACCGCCAAGCTGCGCAACTTGGTCAAGAACAGCTCCGTTTTCATAGGAAACGTACTCAAACGCCTGGGGATCGTAACGGAGTCGGAGCTTGAGAATATGCGCCTCAAAATCTCCGTCAACCTCGATCACCACCGGGAATTCTTCGCCAGCGCTCACGGACTTTGGAACGTACGCCTTGAAATCGGCATACATCTGCGAAGGCGCAGTCTTGCGGCTGGTGGCTGAAGTTTCTTCTGCGGATGCCGGTACACTGAACAGTCCCGTTATCATCAACAGAGCCAAAATAAAAGCAATAAGTCTCTTCATGTTTTTTCCTCCCATAATGAAGACAGTTTAACAGATGCCGTTACACGGCTATTTCCGAATGACCCAAATTCGGAATACACACAAGTGTATATTAAGGATTATACTAAAGTATATAGAACAAGTCAAGAGCTTTTTGGAAAAAAACAGAGTTTTTCATGTTTGTCAAAACCGGCAAAATGAAACCGACATTTGGACGAGCAGGTTATATCGGTGGATAAATAATGAGCGCGTGTAGCGAAAGCTTGAACCGCTATTTTTATGTTTGTCGAATCTGGCAAGTATCGACATGAAGCAGTAATATGCAAAATAGATGATAGTTCGGCGGAAATGTGGCAAAAATCGCAAAGCGGCAGAGATATAAGAATAAATATATCGGAAAATAATCGCCGAAACGAGCGCAAAGTTGCTGAAAAAGCATTATAAACAAAGGAAAAATCGAACAAACGGGCGAAATAGAGAATTTCTGGGAAAAGTATTGACTTTTCTTCCGGATGATGGTAGAATATAAAAGCTGTCGCCGAGAGTGGCACGGAAGTGAGCCTTGAAGCAGAGAGCAAGCACCTTGAAAACCGTATAGTGAGACCAAGAACCGTTATCGGATTGAGAGATCCGGTAACACGCGCAGAAAGGCTTTCGGAAGGGAGCTGAGTAAGCAAAAGTAATTTTGAGACGACCGGCGGTCTGGATAGAAGGGAAGCGAGAGCAAGGCGAGAGCCGAGCGACGGCTTCGCGGACAACAGACGCAGAAAAAAGTAAATGAGTAGTCGTGAGAACGACTAACAGGATATGAACTCAAGAGTTTGATCCTGGCTCAGGAC
>JAFZJT010000042.1 GCA_017553815.1 Clostridia bacterium | reverse complement strand
GCCGTTCCGCTACAGGGGCTACGTCTACGATAACGACACCAACCTGTATTATTTGCAATCAAGGTATTATAACCCCGCCATTGGCAGATTCATATCTTCGGATGTATACCTCTCCACCGGACAAGGCGTGTTGGGGCATAACTCCTATGCGTATTGCCTTAATAATCCGGTAAATATGGTGGATACCGATGGTTTAAAACCCGTGTTTACTGTTGAATATTCTGATCAAACATACAGGTCGGAAGGTTATTCAACATTGAAAGAGGCGTTGTTAGTGGCAGGAATAACGCTAAACATTTTAACAAACGAAAGAAGCGTTGAACATGCACGTGTTATATACAAGGTTGATGCAAGATATTATCTTAGTCCTATAATCGTGGGTGAGCATTCGTGCGTTGGCCTGCCAAAATCTTACTGTGAAAGCTCGACTGCAATTGCGACTATACATTCACATACATATTGCCTCGGACATCAATACAGTATGTTTTCGGATGAAGATATGGATACTGCTGACGATTTGGGACTTGATGATTATTTAGCACTTCCAACAGGGAAAATGCTTAAGTACAAGTGCGCTTACACAAATCTGGAAAAGAAAATGAAGATATTGCGGCCATATAGGATCGAAACAGTTAATGGAATTAACTTGCCGAAGGCAACTAATTTGGTTAACTGCCATACAGGCGGAGGGAGATATACAAATCCGCATTTTGTCGATATGATAAATTGACATCAACCCAGTTAAATAAATGAGGAGGAATATATGAAAAGGCTGTTTTCGATATTGCTGAGCATTCTAATTGCTTTCTCTCTTGTTGCTTGCCGACAAACCCAAAACCCTAACGAACAGGGACAGGGCAACGAACAGAAAGCAGCAGTTAAGCCAAATGTTTTGATGCTCATCACGCCGCTGTATGGTTATTACAAGTTTTGCTACAAAGATACTACTTGGAGAAGTGAAGAAACCACGGAGTTTTATATAAGGCGTCAAAGATACGATTCGGATATTGGCGAGTTCGGTTATGACTTGGAAGTCTATGACGGGACTATTCAAATAAAGCGCGAAAATGAAGGTAATAAAACATATTATCTGCTTAATGGTGAAAAATACTTGGCGATAGAAAGCCAGGATCACAGCACTACACCATTTTATGCAGGCTACGATTGGTCGTTTGACAGGCGTTTCTTTTTCGAATATGCAGAGACCGATTCCGGAGGCAAGTTGTATCAAAATATGTACCAAGGCATAAATGCTGCATCATCGGAAGCATTTATATACAAGCCGACAGAGGATAAAGAGATACTTTTGATTAAAACATCTTCGCCGCTTTCCAATCCAAACGAATACCGGATAGACGATTTTAATCTTGTTATTTTGGATACCGATGGATTTGATCGAGCGGCTGCGTATGAGGCTGTTTTGTCAGCCCATACCAAAGGTGAAGGGACACAAACCGTAAGGCCTGAGATACTGTATGACAAAGGGTACGGTCGGATCTATATGACTTTTGAATGTAAAAGGATCCCCGGTCTTAGATATACAATGACTGTTTTGTGGGATGAGAACTCGTCGTATGTATATTGCATAGCCAAAAACAGTTTGGTGGCATTTGATTTTGGGGTGTCTTTTGACGAGATTTTCGAGAATGCTACCGCCGGATGGTCGTGGTATAAGACCGAATAGACCGGAATAAGGAGAAAAATATATGGATGAGAAGTGGCGGCAAGCATTAATTCGGCAGATAAGGCACTCTGCGGTTTTATTCTCTGTATCAGTTGTCTTTGTCCTTGCTTGGTTTCTGCTTAAATCATTAGATTTTGCGTATGCGTATTCTTTATTGATAGTTTGCTCAATTATGATTATACCTACGCTCATCTATGCAGCTGGGTGGATATGGAAGGGCGTATTAGCTGTTGCTGATTTAATAAAACCGGAAACCATCACTACAAGTGTTAATGTGTTTGGCGTACACATCGATGGTTACCAGGGAACAAAAAACTGCCTTTTTGCAGATGTATACAGGTGTGGAAAGGAAAGCAAACCCGTAAAACGTATGCTTCCGCTTACAAATTGCTTCCACGTGAGGCATGATGTTCGCCTGTTAGGCATGCCGATGTACTATAATGACCACACGTACCGATTAACGTATCTTAAGCATTCAAGGTTTATTGTCGAAATTGAAGATTTATCTTCAAACGACAATAAGAGAAACAGCTTGGTTAAAACTGAAGCTTCTGAATTCGCAGAGAGTATTATAAAGAAAATGCGGAAAACTGAAGTTGCGAACTAAGCAAGACGCGGTCTGCTGCTCTTGAACATACTGCAACATATCGCACATACAACAGACTTGACCAATGGCGGGTTGCGGCAATGTATTATACGCAATCCGCCTAAATCTTGCGATCCTCAATGAAAAATGGCGTTTCAGCTATGATGCACAAGGGAAGGTTGTTGCCGTGGACTACTCCGAAAACGGCGGCAGTACATACACCACATACTACTATATCCGCAACGCGCAGGGCGATATAGTAAAACTTATTGACGGAAGCGGCAACACCGTGGTAGAATACACCTATGACAGTTGGGGCAAAGTCCTCGCTGTCACAGGCACCTTGGAAAGTACATTGGGCGAGAATCAGCCGTTCCGCTACAGGGGATACGTCTATGATTCCGACACCAACCTGTATTATCTGCAAAGCCGCTACTACAACCCCTCCCTCGGCAGATTCATTTCAAGCGACATTTACCTCTCAACAGGACAGGGTGTTCTTGGTCACAATTCATATGCGTATTGTTTGAACAATCCGCATACACTTGTTGACTCTGGCGGAACAATGGGCTTAACAATAGCAATTGGCGGAGTTACGATAACCTTTGCTAGCATATTTGCTATGGCTGTTGCAGCATGTATGATAATTGACTTGTGCATAAATCAAGAGCAATCATTGGTTTGTAGATTACTGGATGCACTTCAAACTGTAGTTGTTGAAAGCGTTGAAACCGTTCAAACGATATGGGATAGTATTGTACTATCGAAAACTAAGAATCCAGACCCAGATCCAAATGCACGACCGGGGCAGAAGAAGCAAGGACGGGAATTGAAAAATAAAGCTAGAAAGAGCCCTAAGTGGACTCCCAGAAAACCCACTCCTAAACCACCAAAACATCATACTCCCGGACGTGATCATAGAAAGTATTCTGGTTTCATATTTGATCTGGATTCGATTAGGTAAACGAATATGATTTGGATAGAGAAAAACGAGAGTATCAACTATAGATTTGATAGGTCCGGAATGCGCATAAAGTCGCATCAAGATGTCAATAAATGTATACGAAATGAAGTTGTGCTGTATGCAAAGTGGTTGAGAACACAGTATGCTTTTCCAATTCGCGTTCCAGTTTATTTGCATCATAAAACCGCTTTAGTCACAGTGGACGGCGAACGCGCAAGCGCGATTTTCTTTGAACCTTACGATTATGACGTGGAACCATACATTAAAATCGCGGATGGGACGTTGAGTTCTGAATGCACGGCAAAGAACATAATAATCGCAAATGTGTTGTTTGACTTAACACACGAGTTAACGCATTATTTCCAATGGTTATCACACACGAACATGACAATTCGTGGGCGAGAGCGTCAAGCAACGAATTATGCCAGACGGATTCTTTGGGAATATATGATGGGACGATATGCCGATTTGTATTCTCAAATCACATGGACTATACCTGATTGCCAGGATGCTTATTGCCAGATCAAGCCTATAAGCAGGGATGTACAAGGGCGTACACTTTTTGAATGCAGATTCATCCCGAAGGCTTATGATGCCGAAGACTTTACGGCTATTGCTATCAGTCAATGGTCAGAAAACGGCAACGTGTATTACTATCCGGAAATCAGTTATAAACTATTTGCGAAGACAGAGGGAATTAGCTATGAAGAAATAAGCAAGTTGAAAACAGAGAATATGTGGGGCAAGCCGCTTAATCTCGCTAATTGTCAATTTGGACGCATTCGTCATTTCGAAGAATGATTGCAGCAAACCGAAAGACTAAAGCGCTAACATATTCATATGATTCATTAAGGAGAAGCATTTTATGTTGAAAAACACATTGAATTCGTTTGCAATCGCTGTTTTAGACGAAGATCTTAACAAAGCAGGGTACACCAGAATCGGTACTGCGTGGTATAAAATAGAACAGGATGTGATACTTTCTGTTGAATTAAGGAAGCTGCCTTATCGGTCGTTTGACATTACATTCGGCATTTTGCCATTTTCGTGCTTTGAAAACCTAAAGCTGAATATAAGCTATTTGCAGGGGGATTTAAAATATTGGAAAGATCACAAGCAGTATTATATCGAAAAATACGGTTTGCCGCATTCCGATGATCCACGCTTTCGTTGGTCTCCCGATCATACTGTTCGAACATTGAATGATCCCAATGGATACGCTTTGCTTTTCGAGTTCTGGAGCGGGTTTTATTATGATGTGATAAAGCCGCATATTTCAGTGGTACATGATTTACAAAGCGCGTTAGACAGTATCGGAAGCTACTTGGCAAAGCAGATAAATGACAGCCGTCCAAAGTTCTACTGGCCGGATCATGCGCCGGCTTTTATGAAACTTGGATGCCCTGAAAAAGCATTGCCCTATTTGAAGAATTGTGTTGAGTTAAAACTGAAGGACAATGAATTGGACGTTGATTCTGTTGAGTTGCTGGCAAAGCCGGCATGGCAGGTAGGAAAACTCAATTACTCATTTGTGTGGTATTGGCTTATAGTCAATAATGATATAGAGAAAATGCAGATTGTGGTCGAATCAAACGAACAAGCTGCACGGGAATGGATAAAAGTTAAAATTAAACAGTAAAGCGATGATTATGGGGACGCCACCCGTCAACCAAAAGCATATGGCGCCTGCCCCTGCCGTTCTGATACGATCCGAATTATATGGAGGTGCAATTTCTTATGATAAAGAGGTTAAAAGTTATTGCTGTGGTTGTGATAATGAGCGCTTTGCTTATTGTCGGCTGTGGATGCAATAAAAGAGGGCTGTATTCGTCGGAAATAGCCGCGGAATGTTATAACTCTCATCGTTCCGAACTTGAAGCAGCCGCTCAATCTATGATTGATGATCCAAATATTTGGATGGTTTTACGCGGCAAACATAGAGATTTTACCGATAGATACTTTGCCTTTATTGATGGATTTTCCGTTTTTACAATAGAACCGATAACAGAAGCGGATATTAAAACAATTAAAGAAAGCATTTTGCCCGCTTTTGCTGACGAAAGATTGGAATCCGTAAGAAGAATGCCGTTTGGGTATGCTGAGTACGCCTCGTTTTTCTATCAGAGTTCGTTATTTGACAATATTTACTTACTCCTTAAGGAGATCTGT
>JAFZJT010000041.1 GCA_017553815.1 Clostridia bacterium | reverse complement strand
GGCGAAGCAGCATGGAAAAAGAGCGGCGCTCCTTTTTCCAAAGGATACGCGCTATTCTTTTCATGTTTTGGACAGCAGCGGTAAGCAGGCATTGCTCTTCGACTTTGGCAATGCCACGCATTCGGCAGTATCTTGCGCCGTGAAGCTCCTTTGATTCGGCGAAGCTGCGCTCGATCGTTTCCTTTCGGCGCTCGTAGATCCGTTTGCCGATCGCTTCGTGTGTGAATGCGTAGGTCTCATCCTTATAGTCCTCCCAAACATGCCGCCGCAGGCTCTTCGTCTTTTGTTTCTCACTTAGGCACTTATTTCTTCGCGGACAGTTTTCGCATCTTTTGTTTTTGGCTTTGTACTCCCTGTAACCGTTTCTATCTGTCGTCACATATTCAAGATAGTTTCTTTCGGGACAGATGTAAATGTCCCGCTCCTTTACATAAACGAATTTATACTTCCCGTACTTTCCCTTTTGGTGGCAGCCCCTTCGAGCGCCCATCGCGGCATTTATTCCGAGGTCGTGCAGGAACTTACATATCGGCGAGGTGTTGTACCCTGCATCCAAGCCTACCGCAAAAGGGTTGAAGCCGAATTTGGTTATCTGATACTTGAGCCTTTCAAGATACGGTTTTACATCGTTTACGTTTCCCGGCGTTACGTAGGTATCGGTTATTATATTGTTCCATGAATCAACTGTTCTGTGGTCAAGATAGAAGAATCCGAGCGGTTTTCCCTCTCTGTGCATATAACCGCTATCCGGATCGGTCGTACTTTCCTTTACACGCTTTGTTTCTCCGCCGCCCCTATCATCATCGTCAAAGTAATCTTCATCATCCTCGGCGTCCGGCTTTGCGGGCTTCTCCTCGAATTTCAGCGGCTTCTTTCCGTGTGCTGCTCTATCCTCATTTATTGCTTTATTCAGATCGTCAAGATAATCCTGTGATTCCTTCCTTACTTCCGCGTCCCGAAATTTGTTCTTGTTTGCGCTTGCTTTTAAGTGTGTGCTGTCGCTGTAAAGTATTCTGCCCCCCACAAGCCCGTGCGACATCGCCTGCCGCAGTATCTCGTCAAATATTCTTCTCGGAATATCCGTGCCGTTGAAGCGCCTGATCCTGTTCTGCCATATCACGCTTGCGTCCGGCGTTTTATCCGCTATCCCATAGCCCAAGAACCAACGGTATGCAAGATTCATCCTTACTTCCTCCGCAAGCCTTGTTTCGCTTCGTATCCCGTAAAGATACCCAAGAAACAGCATTTTGAACATTATTACCGGTTCTATCGCAGGTCTGCCATTATCTTCGCAGTAATAAGGTCTGCATATCTCATTGATGAATGAAAAATCTATGTGTTTGTCTATCTTCCTCAAAAGATGATCCGCAGGAACGAGCGCCTCTATATCCACAAGCTCCATCTGCCCCTGCCGTCCGTGCTTCTCTTTTAACATTTCAAATAGCTCCTTTGTTTTTATGCTTCCATTATACCATATTTTGCCTCTTTTTTCCAGTTTTTTTAATAAAAATAGACCGCTGACTTGGGTTTGTCAGCGGTCTGACGGTTTTTTTAATAAAACCGCCTTAATTTAAAAATATAATCGTCGTTCGTCCGCCGATTTTTTAAACGGGTCGATACGGTATGGCGGAAGGGGGCTTTTAGGCTGATGCTTGGGGAGCTGTGCCGCGGCTGCTCACTGCCGATCGTTCCCCGCTTGCCCAACGGGAAGCATCCCCCTTGCGGTGCGCTTGAGACCCTCGGGCGTGTTGTCCTTGGGGCGGACGGCGCAATGCGCGAGCAGGCGCTTTTTCACTTCCGCAACGGCGGGACCGGGGTCGATATCGAGCCATTTCATGATATCCGCGCCTGTGCAGTTCAATTCGCTCTGCGAAAACGGAACCCCCTGTTCCTGCATCGTGTTCAGCACCCTCTCCCAACGCTCCGCGGAGGCGACCTCGCCCTTTATGATGCCCGAGCCGATGAAATCCGCCCGCCTGATATCGCACATATTGAGGCTGTTCGTTCTGCCCCAGCGCACGAAGTTCTGACGAAGCGTGCGCTCCTTTGCGGTGTTGTTTAGGTCGAACATATGGCGGCGAACGAGGAAGCAAACCTCGCCGACGGTCTTGTTGTCGTATTTCAATCGTCTTAGGATGGCCTTTGCTATCGCTTCGCCCGCCTCGTCATGCCCGTGCATAAGCCCCGTTTCGAGCTTGACCTTGGGCTTGCCCACGTCGTGCAGAAGCCCCGCAAGGCGCAGAACGAGGGTGGGGGAGGCTTCGGCGCAGGAGTGCAGACAATGGTCGAGCACGTCGTAGCGATGGTAGTTGGGCTTTTGCTCGATGCCTTCGCCGAGAGCAAGCTCGGGAAGGATGACCCCTATCGCGCCGACCTGCTTCAAAAGCTCCAATCCGTGAAACACCTTTTCCGCCGACCGTTCGCCGTATTTGATATCCGAAAGCAGGATCTTATTCAGCTCGTCCCTTATGCGCTCCGAAGAGATATCCTCAAGGTTTTTAACGAGCGACTTCGCCGCCGCCATCGAGCTTTCCTCGATATCGAAGCCAAGCTCCGCTGAGAAGCGCACAAGGCGCATTATCCTGAGGCCGTCATCCGATAGAACCGTGCGCGGGTCCTTCGATGTGGTTCGGATTAGCCCCGCCTCAAGGTCGGCAAGGCCGCCCGTGGGGTCGAGCACCTCGCCCGAAAGGATGAGGTAGTAGAGCGCGTTCACCGAAAAATCACGGCGAAATGCGTCATCTTCGGGCGTTTTCGAAAAACTTATCGCGATAGGTCTGTGCGCGCCGCCATCTGAGTAGGTGTCGCTTCTGAAGGTGGTGTGCTCAAATCTGAATTCCCCGATATGCACCTCCACCATCCCGAAGTCGATTCCCTTGGGAACGACGGTGAAGCCCTGCGCCTTGCATAGCTCGATAACGCGGCTCGGCTCCATCGCGGAGCAGATATCGATATCGTAGATGGGGAGATCGAGAAGCGAATTGCGAACGAGCCCGCCCACGGCACAGAGGGAGAAGCCTTCCGAATCCATCAGCTCCGCAAGGGTAATCAGCTCCTGTGGGATATTCTCTTTTATGCTTTCAAAACGAAATTGACTCATCGCTTACGATGTTTTTAAGATCGCGCCCGCTCAGCCGAGTTGCACGGGATCCTTCAGGCTGCCGAGCTGCATGGTCTGCATGATGCGGTAGCGGTCGATCTGAAGATGCTTTTTCATCTTCATCGCTTCATCGATGGGAATCTCAACGATATAGCCCTCCTTGGTGGCGATAACGCAGTTTGTTCTGCCCTCGGAGAGCGCCTTGACCGCCGTATAACCCATGCGCGTTGCGGTCTCCCTGTCCCTCGCGCTCGGCGAGCCGCCGCGCTGGATATGCCCGAGCACCGTGACGCGCGGCTCGATGCCGATTGCGTCGTAGATGCGCTTGCCTATCTCAACGGCGCTTCCCGCGCCCTCGGCAACAACGAGCATAAAATGCGAGTTGCCCGCGAGCCTCGATTGTTGGATGCGCTCCACAACGTCCTTTTGAAAATCGTATTTATGCTCGGGAACGAGCACCGCCGTTGCGCCGGCGGCAAGCCCGACGTAGAGCGCGAGATAGCCCGCGTTTCTTCCCATGACCTCAACGAGCGAGCAGCGCTCATGCGCGAGCATTGTGTCGCGGAGCCTGTCGATGCAGTCCACGGCAGTGTTGCAGGCGGTGTCGAAGCCGATGGTGTAGTTGGAGCAGTCCACGTCGTTATCGATGGTCGCGGGTATGCCCACAACGGGTATGCCCTCCTTGGAGAGCGCGTGCGCGCCATTGAAGGTGCCGTCGCCGCCGATAGCGACGATCGCATCGATGCCGAGCATGCGGCAGGTCGCCGCCGCCTTCTTCCTTCCGTTCGGCTGCATGAACTCCTCGCTCCTCGCGGTGTAGAGCATCGTGCCGCCCCGGGTCAGGATATGGCTGACGCTGTCCTTACTAAGCATGGCAAAATCGGCGTTTATCAGCCCCTGCCAGCCGCGCTTTATGCCAACGCATTCGATATCGAGCGAAGCCGCCGTTCTTACAACGGCGCGTATTGCCGCGTTCATGCCCGGCGCGTCGCCGCCGCTGGTTAAAACGCCGATGCGCTTGATTCTCTGATTTTCGTTTGTTGCTTTTTCCATGCTTTATCCCTCCGACAATCCGATCCTTTGTGTTAATAAGCGGCAAAGCCGCATCGCATTGTTTTTTAGCGAAGCGCTCCGCCGCTCTTTGTTTTTATTCGGGTACGCCCCGAAAGCGCTGTCAAGGCTTGTTTATAATGGATTTATAGCTTGCAAAGGTCTTATCGATGGTTTCCATAATTATCATGTAATAGGTGCGCCCATCGCGCCTTTCGCGCAGCAGCAGCCCGCTTTCATACAGCGCGGAAAGATGCCTTGAAACGTTGCCCGCGTTCATTCCGAGATGCTGCGCGATGCTGAGGCAGTAATCGGGCTCATTATTCAGCCTTGTGAGGATGGCTATGCAAACGGGATCGCCGAGCGTACGCATTGTTTCGGCAAGGCGCTCCACTCGCTGCTCAGCAAAGGCGTGCGTGTATTCGGGATGTACGGCCGCGCCGATATAGATAGCCGTCAGCTCATCCTCCCCGTTTGGAACGTAGTCGAAGCCCCAGCCCATCTCGTTGAAGATGAACAGGCTCACGCCAACATCCGTGGGCAGATTGTGCTGCGTGTTGACGTCTATTCGCGCAAGCTCGAAGAGCTGGGAGCTCGGGATATGGTTGAGGTTGTATTCCCACCTGTCCGCAAGGCGCGCGTAAACTGGGCCGAGCTTCGGCCTGCCCTGCCTGAGCCTGAGCGAATACGGGCGCAGGATGGCGGCAAGCTTATCGATATAATACTCATGGTTATCCAGCGCGCGAAAAGAGTCCATCTTCGCCTTGTGCGGGTAGTCCATGTTGTAGATCTGCTCGAACAGAGAGGGCATCTGGCGCCCCTGCGCGCTCGCGATGGAGATGCCGTAGCCGGTGAAGTCGAAAACCTCGATGCCGTCCTTTTTAACAGCCGTCCAGCGTCGCTTCGTTTCTTCGATCGCCTTTTCAAAATCCGTGTTGCGCATTCCCATCATCGAAAACAGCAGCACCCTCGCGATGCAGTTGCTCTCGCTGGGGTCGCCGGTCTCGAAGGGCTCGAAGAAGAACTTGACGTCTTCCGATTTGATATCAAGATCGGCGCAGGCCGAGTTGGAAAACTGCTCGGCAAGCTTCGCGTCGCTCTTCAGCTCGCTTATCTGGGAAGGAGAAAGAAGCTCTCCGTATTTACCGATGAGTTTATCGGCTATCTTTATGTAGGATTCCTTTCGGTAGTAGCTGCTGACCATACCAAAGGTTTCGTACAAAACGACGGGCTCTCTGATCATTCTTAATATCATGCACATTTCCTCACTTTCCGTACAGGCAATACCAAAGCTCTTTGGCATAACGAGATTAACCCTATTATATTATATCACACATGCGTTGGGATCGCAACTGCTTATTATGATTTTCTAAAAGGTTTTTTAAAAAAGACCCCGCGGTTATCCGCGGAGCCGGGTAAGAGTTGATGATTATCTGTTTATGCTGGACATGTAGGAATCAAAGGTGCTCTTTATCGCATCGTAATTGATTCCGAAATAGATCCTGCCTTCGCGCTTCTCCCTTGAAACGAGCCCCTGCTCGTACAGAAGGGTAAGATGCCTTGAAACGTTTCCGGGATTGAGATCCATGCTCTGGGAGATATTGAGGCAGTAGTCGGGATTCCTTCTGAGCCTTGCGAGGATCTCCATCCGCACGGGATCGGCAAGCGCCTTCAATCTTTCGGCGATCTTGTCGGCCTGCTGCTCCGCAAGCGCAACGGTGTACTCAGGATAGAGCGCAACGCCTATATAGAGCGTTGTAAGCTCGTTCG
The DNA here is from genome assembly GCA_017553815.1 of Clostridia bacterium. The sequence goes on along the minus strand of JAFZJT010000041.1, from coordinate 32,174 downwards.
GCGAGGAGGGTATGTCGTCGAAGCAGTTGCCGATCTCATTGAAAAGGAAGAGGCTTACGGCCGCTTCGGTGAGCATGTGGAGCTGGGTCTTTTCGTCTATGCGCAGAAGCGCGAAAACCTGCTCGGAGGGCATGTCCGATAGGTAATGCTCCCAGTTATCAGCTATCATGGCGTAAACCGCCCCGAGCCTGTCAATATTATCTTCAATGCGGAGCGCATAGGGGCGCAGGATATCGGCAAGCTTATCGATATAGAATTCGTGCTTTTCAATGGCGCGGAAGGAATCCATCTTCGCCTTCTGAGGGTACTCAAGCGAGTATATCTGCTCGAAAAGCGAGGGCAGAGCGCGCCCGGGGGTGCATATAAAACTCAGGCCGTGCATGTGGAACTCAAGCACCTCGAGTCCGGAGCACTTGGCCTCGGTCCAACGGCGCTTGGTCTCCTCGACCGAGCCTTCGAAATCAATGTGCTTTACCCCGATCATCGAGAGCAGCAGCACTCTTGCAACGCAGTTGAGCTCATGGCTATCGCCGGTCTCGAAGGGCTCGAAAAAGAATTTGACGTCCTCGGAGTCGCGGTCAAGGTCGGCACAGGCTTCAAACATGAATTGATCGGCGATCGCGGCGTTGCTGCGCAGCTCGTGAAGCTGGCTTTCGGAAAGCGCCGAGCCGTACTTTGCGATCAGCGATTCGGCTGTTGCTGAATATGAATCGTTCCGATAATACTTGCATACCAAGCCCACGGTTTCAAAAAGTATCATCGGTTCGCGAATCATTGTTAATTTCATAAGATCATTTCTCTCCCTGCAAACGATGAATAATACCAAATCTATGATAATATAACATGAAAGCTCGATTTTTGCAACAGCCCAAGCCACATTTTTCTGCGCGTTTTGTTTGCATATCGGCTTTATTTGGTAGGTTCGCGTACTTGCAAACGCTCCGTCGTCAATTTAGCGGTCGATGCAAGGCGCATTCGGCAAAAGGGAGGCGCTTTTTGGGGCAAAACCGTGTCGGAGCATGGCATTATTTTGTATGCATTGCCGCAGCGCGCCTCCAAGCGGATATATTAACAGCGGCCTTGATAAGTTCTGCGCAAATATATTCATTTTTCCCTTTACATTTCTTGCCTTTTGGTTATATAATAGGCGCGTATGGGTATGCGGGTCACGGAGCGTGGAGCGGGGCGGCGAAAAAGCCCGTTTTCGCGTGAAAAAAGCTCTTTCGGGAGGGTGTGCGCGACCCCGAACCAAAGCTAATATTTTGAGGAGGCTTTAATATGGAAAACTTCGATTCCCTCAAGAAAACCCCGCTGTTCGAGCGCCATATCGAGCTCGGCGGCAAGATCGTTGATTTCGGCGGCTGGGCGCTGCCGGTGCAGTACTCTTCCATTCTCGATGAGTGCAAGGCTGTGCGCGAGCGCTGCGGTCTGTTCGACGTTTCCCACATGGGTGAGGTCGACATCTACGGAAACGACGCCTACGCCTACGTTCAGAAGATGGTGACGAACGACGTTACCACCATGACCCCCGGAAGGTGCCGCTACGCCGTTATGTGCTATGAAAACGGCGGCGCTGTGGACGATGTGCTCATCTACAAGTTTGCGGACGATCACTATATGTTCATCGTAAACGCGGGCAACACCGATAAGGACTTTGCTTGGATGAAGGAGCACGTTTTCGGCGACGTTCGCGTTGAAAACAACTCCGCCAAGTGGGGTCAGCTCGCGCTTCAGGGTCCCGACCATCAGAAGGTTTTGGACGCTGCGGGCTTCGAGGGCGAGATCCCCGAGAAGTACTACACTTTCAACGACAAGATGATCGTTGCGGGCGTTCCATGCCTCGTTTCGAGGACGGGCTACACCGGCGAGGACGGCGTTGAGCTGTACTGCGCCGCGGAGGACACCGTTCGTCTGCACAAGGCGCTGATGGAGGCGGGCAAGTGCGTGGATATGCTGCCCTGCGGCCTCGGCGCACGCGACACCCTGCGCTTTGAAGCGTCCATGCCCCTCTACGGCCATGAGATGAACGAGAATATCAACCCAATGGAGTGCGGTCTCGGCTTTGCGATCAAGCTCAAGAAGGACTACTTCATCGGCATCGAGGCGCTCCGTGCGCCCCAGACCCGCAAGCGCATCGGTCTCAAGCTCGTTGGCAAGGGCGTTGCCCGCCCCGAATCGGAGGTGCTTTGCAACGGTGAGGTCGTCGGCGTGGTCACCTCCGGCGGTCCCGCTCCCGCAGTCGGCGGCAACTACGTTATGTGCCTTGTAAATGCAGATAGCGACGAAGCCGGCAAATGGGCGGTTTCCGTTCGCGGCAGGGAGATCGAGTGCGAATTCTCGCCCATGCCGTTCTATAAGAGAAAATAAATTTTAAAATAAAGAAAAATTATAATTGGAGGAAACTAATATGATACCGAATGACCGCAAATACACCCGCGAGCACGACTGGGTAAAGATCGAGGACGGCATCGCCATTCTCGGAATCACCGACCATGCGCAGGAAGCGCTGGGCGACATCGTTTACGTTGAGCTGCCCGACGTCGATTCCGAAATCGCGATTGGCGAAAGCTACACCACCGTTGAGTCCGTCAAGGCGGCTTCCCCCGTTGATTCCCCCGTTGCGGGCAGGGTCATCGAGGTCAACGAGGCTCTCGACGATCAGCCCGAGCTTCTCAATGAGGATGCATACGGCCAGTTCATCGCGAAGATCGAAGTTACCGAGGTAAACGAGGAAGCGCTTCTCACCGCCGAGGAATACGAGCAGCTTCTCGCCGAGGAAGAGTAATCAATTTTTTGCGCAGCCGGCGCAAATGCGTCGGCTGCGAGTTTTTTGTTGCAGCAAAAGCAGGAACGGCCGACCCGCGACCAACGGGAGCCGCGCAGAGCGCGCCGCGCCGCGACAGGCGCGGAACCTCGATACGAAAGTATGTTTTGCCGCTCCCGCGAGAACGATCTCGGCGGCGGGAAAGCACAAGCCGCTTGAATGGCGAAGGGTAATTCGCCACCGCAAAAGCAGCTTACCTTCTCGGCACGGAAGAAACGAAAAGCAAATTCTTATAAAGGAAATAACAAAATGAAAAGCTATGTTCCAAACACTATGAAAGAGCGCCGTGAAATGCTCGAGGCGATAGGTCTCAAGAGCATGGACGAGCTCTTTTCCGATATTCCGGCGGATCTGCGCCTGAATCGTGAGCTCGACCTTCCCGCTCCCATGAGCGAGATCGAGCTTCGCGATCTGATGATCGGCTACATTTTGCAGAATGACGAAGGCGGTCTGCTCTTCCGCGGCGCGGGCGCTTATCGCCACTACATCCCCTCCGTGGTTCCCCAGCTTGCCGCAAGGAGCGAGTTCTACACCGCGTATACCCCATATCAGGCTGAGATGAGTCAGGGTATGCTTCAAAGCATCTTCGAGTGGCAGACTGTTATCTGCAACCTTACCGGCATGGAGGCATCCAACGCTTCCGTTTACGACGGCGCAACTGCGGCGGCCGAAGCTATTCTGATGATGCGCGACTCAAAGCGCAAGAACAAGGTGCTCTACTCCGCAGGTCTTAATCCGGACGTTATCTGCACCATCAAAACATACGCGCATTGCTACGGCATCGAGCTGGTGGAAGTGCCGCTCGACAAGAACGGCATCACCGATATGGATGCGCTCAAGGCGAATCTTCCCGAATCTGCGGGCTTTATCGCCGCGCAGCCCAACTACTTCGGCTGCATCGAGAATATGGATGCTATCGCCGAAACCGTGCATGAAGCAAAGGCGTTGCTCGTAAGCTACGTCAACCCCATCAGCCTCGGCGCGGTAAAGCGCCCCGGCGATTACGGCGCGGATATCGCGATAGGCGATGCGCAGCCGATGGGTCTGCCCCTCAATTTCGGCGGCCCCTACGTCGGCTTCATGGCAACCGGCGGCAAGCTGATAAGGAATCTCCCCGGCCGTATCGCGGGCGAGACCACCGATGCGGACGGCAACCGTGCGTTCGTTCTGACACTTCAGGCGCGCGAACAGCATATCAGGCGCGACAAGGCTTCGAGCAATATCTGCTCCAACCAGATGCTCTGCGCCATAATGAGCACCATCTACGCCTGCACGATGGGTCCCGAGGGCATGCGCGAGGTGGCCGAGCAGAATATCGCCAAGGCGCATTACCTCGCGAGCGAGCTCTGCAAGCTAAAGGGTATCAAGCTTCGCTATGCGACCCCGTTCTTCAATGAATTCGTTATCGACACCGAGACTCCCGCCGAGGAGATAAACGAGGCGCTCAAGGAAATGGGCATCGTCGGCGGTCTCATCCTCGAGGATGGCGGCATGCTCTGGTGCGCCACCGAGATGAACGCGAAGGAGGATATCGACTTCATGGTAGATATGCTCAAAAATATCGTTGAGGGAGGAGAAGAAGCATGAGAGAGTCCTATAAGCTGATTTTTGAACGCTCCCGCGAGGGAAGGCGAAGCTACGACCTGCCCGCGCTCGACGTGCCCGCTGTGGACGCCGTTCCCGCAAACATGAAGAGCGAAGCAAAGCTCGATCTGCCCGAGCTCGGCGAGGTCGACCTCGTTCGCCACTACACCAACCTCTCCCGCCGCAATTTCGGCGTGGACAACGGTTTCTACCCCCTCGGCTCCTGCACGATGAAGTACAACCCCAAGATAAATGAAGAGGTTGCCTGCATGAGCGAGAATATGCATCCCCTTCTCGATGAGGACATGGCTCAGGGCTCCCTGCGCCTTATGTACGATCTTGAGGGCTATCTTTGCGAGATCTGCGGCATGGATGCTTTCACTCTCCAGCCCGCAGCCGGCGCGCACGGCGAGCTGACCGGCCTTATGCTGATCCGTGCCTACCACGAGAAGCGCGGCGATCTTGAAAGAACGACCATCATCGTTCCCGACGCGGCGCACGGCACCAACCCAGCGAGCGCGGTCATGGCGGGCTTCAAGGTCAAGGAAATAAAATCCGCTCCCGACGGCGGCGTGGATCTCGATGCGCTCAAGGAAGCGGTCGGTCCCGATACCGCGGGTTTGATGCTCACAAACCCCTCCACGCTCGGACTTTTCGAGCGCAATATTAAAGAAATCGCCGCGATCGTTCACGAGGCGGGCGGACTTCTTTATTACGACGGAGCGAACCTCAACGCCATCATGGGCATCGTTCGTCCGGGCGACATGGGCTTCGACGTTATGCATATCAACCTGCATAAGACCTTCTCCACCCCCCACGGCGGCGGCGGCCCCGGCAGCGGCCCGGTCGGCTTCAAGAAGCACCTCGAGCCGTTCATGCCAGTGCCGGTGCTCACCGAGTGCGAGGGCATGATAGAGCTCGATTACGACCGCCCCGATTCCATCGGCAGAGTCAAGAATTTCTACGGCAACTTCGGGCTTATCGTGCGCGCATTCGCCTATATCCGCTCCCTCGGCGGCGCGGGCCTCAAGGAGGCGAGCATGAACGCGGTGCTGAATGCGAACTATATCAAGAACGCGCTGCGCGGCGTGTACGACATTCCGCACGACAGGATCTGCATGCATGAGTGCATCGTTACCCCCACCGAGGAGATGATGGAGAAGGGCGTTCACACCACGGACGTCGCCAAGGCGCTGATCGACCGCGGCTACCATCCCCCGACAATCTACTTCCCGCTGATCGTCCATGAAGCGATGATGATCGAGCCCACCGAGTCCGAGAGCCGCGAAACGCTCGATGAGTTCATCGAGGCGATGAAGGATATCGCGCGCGAGGCGCTGACCGATCCCGAATCCGTCCACGCCTGCCCGAAGAACACACCCATCGGTCGTCCGGACGAAACGACTGCGGCAAGAAAGCCGATAGTTCGCTACGTCAAGAGCGAATAAGGGAAATCGAATAGAATAAGTTTTGCCGCCGTTTTGCAGAAGCAGAGCGGCGGTAATGGTTTACGGTCAATCGATTGAGCATTCTGAATCGCCGGGGCAAAAATATAAGATAATATACTTGACAAAAGGCGGGGGGGGGTAATACAATATAAACGAACTAAGTGCGCACGACGGTTCAAACTATTATGCTTTATTGCTTCAGCAAAAAGGCAGTGCAATGAAGCGAAGAATAAAGGAGTATTGAACTTTATGAAGAGTACAATCAAAAAAATCATTTCCGTCTTATTAACCGTGACGATTTTGAGCTTAACGATCATGCCCGCAATGGCGGAGGGTGGTCAGGGTGACTTTATAGTAAATCCGAATTACCCGATATCCTATGAGGATGCAAGCGATGTTATAGATCAGATAATGGCCTTGGAAGAGTTTATTACCGTTGACAATGGTCGATTCGTTTTTGATATGCAGCGTGCTCGCGAACGCAGAATAGATCAGCAGCTGCTGGACGGACAACAGGCATGGCTCGATAGCATCAATCAGTTGGCTGAAGCCGGCGAAGTAGTTATTAACAGCGACCTCAGCATTATTTCCGATGAAGGCGAGAGCGCCTGCGGTCATTGGTATAGTTGCGGAGGCGGATTCTCATCGGGGGCGAGAACACATTGGTGGGGACTATCCCGTGACTATTGTGATTGTGGAGCCCAACAACTTGTTGGGCAATTACATACGTTTAGGACAATAGTTGGAGGGGGTGCTGCTCTAAGCGCAGTAAGCTTTTTAACTGCTGTGTTTCCAGGTGCCGCCAGTCTTGCTATTCACCTAACAATTTGTGCTTCTTATATTGATTTGTTAGCCACTAGGATAGATGCAAACAATCATGGCAGAGGTGTTTGTGTGAACCTTACATGGATAGCTATTTTTAAGATTGATGCTCATTGATCAAGGACTGTATTATGGTAAAAGTACTACGCGTTCTTTCCATCGTTTTTATAATAGTTTCGATAGCAGCCATGATCTATAGTATTCTGCCGGGTAAGAAGCTTGCTTATCCATACATTGGAATTCCTCTGATGCTGAGCATAATTTGCTCCACGCAGTATCATAGAATGACGCATCCGGAGAAGCTCCGGAAGCTGACACGGAAATCAAGTGTGATCGTTGCTGTCGCGGCCTATGTGCTGGTATTTGCGGCGCTCATTGCCGTTCTCGTGCTGAGTTAAAGGCTTTACTCAGCATGAAACAACGAAAATCAATACACAATAATTGCCTCCGTTTTGCGTAAGCGAAGCGGCGGCATAGCATTTTCAAAAATACTGATAAAATGAAAATCAAGCGAATCAGAATCCGAAGCGGTATAGACCGTTTGCATCGCTCCTGATGTAAACCGTAGTTTGACCGGGAGCGGATTGATAAACCGAGCATACATGTGGGTTTTGCTTGGCAAACAACACAAGCCTTTTTGCCATCGACATTTTTTTGCTTTTGGAGAATCCGTCCCATTTATTGGGAAACAGGTCGGCAACCGTGAAAGTAGCCTCAGGTTTCATGGAAAAAATCTTGGTTGTGGCAAGACCAAACTCTTCCATTTCCCAAAGCTCAACGCTTCGCGTAGTATTTTCAGCCATATATACCATAACGCAGTAGCGCTGAAATGCCGAAAGCGATAGTCCTTTTTTCTCAGCTTCCGCCGCAATCGCTTCAAATTCGTATTCCGGATAATTGCTGTACAGCCTTTTCATAGAAACCTCCGATATAGTTTTAAAGTAGCACCGTACTTTATTGCTATTATAGCACCATACCATAGTTTTGTCAAGTACTGCACCCTCCGCATACTATGAATAGGGGAGTGGACAGCCCCTCCATAAGGGGACTTCCGCTTTCAAATTCAAATTCGGGAGGTCAATATGGCAACCTTTTATAATCAGGCGACGCTTTCCTACAAGGGAATAAGCGTCAGCTCCAATATCGCCACGGGCGAGCTGGTTTCGGCTCTCTCCGCGTCGAAAACCGCCGTGACGGATACATATTCCACCGGCAGCGAGCTTGTTTACGTCGTTTCGCTTGTGAACTCGAGCGCTTCGGACGTTACGGCGCTCACCCTGACGGACGATCTTGGCGCTTATGAGTTCGGCGCGGAAACGCTCGTTCCGCTCACCTATGTGGACGGCTCGATCAAGTACTTCATCGACGGCGTTCTTCAGCCCGCTCCCACCGTTACCGCAAGCGATCCGCTGACCGTGACGGGCATTTCCGTGCCCGCGGGCGGCACAAGCACGCTCATTTACGCGGCAGCGGTAAATTCCTATGCTCCGCCCGAGGCGGGAGGCAGCATCACCAACACCGCTTCGATCACGGGCACGGGCGTTACCGAGTTGACCGCGAGCGAGACCGTTACAGCGGCAGCCGAGTCGCTTCTCGATATCGCAAAGTCCGTCAGTCCCACCACCGTTTCCGAAAACGGCGAAGTTACCTATACCTTCGTTATCACGAACAGCGGCGCTGCGGAGGCGGGCGCTGCGGATAGTGTTTCCGTGACCGACACCTTTACGCCCATACTCTCCAATATCGCCGTTTCCTTTAACGGCGCGCAGATGGAGAAGAGCGTGGACTATACCTATAATGAGGTCAGCGGCGTGTTCGCCACCGTACCAGGCTCGATCATCGTGCCTGCGGCGACGTTTACTCAGGACGCAGTCAGCGGCGCATGGAGCTGTGAGCCCGGCTCCGTTGCTCTTACCGTAACGGGAACGATCTGAGGATCGCAGGAACGGATGAAAGCGGAAAAAGCAAATAAAAAGCCGGTCGGCGCGGCTAACGATGCTTTAGGAACGGAACACGGCGAAGTCTACTTTATGCGGCTTCGCCGTTTCGCATTTTTCGGAAAAGAGGCGGTGTATCTGGCGCTTTCGCCAAAAGACGGCTGCTTACAAAAAAATTATGGCAAAACTCCAAACGTTTCGTGAAAATTTATAAAAATGCTTGACAGTGTTCGACGTATTTTCTATAATATAATCATGCGGAAGCTTCGCGTTTCGGGTCTGTTGGCCTTGATTTCGTGCGGAGCGAAACAATAACGAACAAGGATCAAATCCCGAAAGGAGACAACAAAAATGGGTCTTATTTCAGCAGGTCTCGGCGCGATCGGAGGCACTCTTGCCGATCAGTGGAAAGAGTTTTTCTATTGCGACGCTTTGGACAAAAACGTGCTTATGGTCAAGGGTCAGAAGCGCGTTTCCGGCCGTTCATCAAACACCAAGGGTAACGACAACATCATCTCCAACGGCTCGGTTATCGCTGTTGCGGACGGTCAGTGCATGTTGATCGTCGAGCAGGGCAAGATAGTCGAGGTCTGCGCGGAGCCCGGCGAGTTCGTTTACGACACCTCCACCGAGCCCAGCATCTTCTACGGCAAGCTCGGCAAGGGCATCCTCGATCTGTTCAAGACCATCGGCAAGAGATGGACCTTCGGCGGCGACCCCGGCAAGGATCAGCGCGTTTACTACTTCAACCTCAAGGAGATCATGGACAATAAGTTCGGCACCGCGAACCCGATCCCATTCCGCGTTGTGGACTCTAAGCTCGCGCTCGATCTGGATGTTTCGCTGCGCTGCTCCGGCGTCTATTCCTACAAGATCACCAACCCCCTTCTTTTCTATACCAATGTCTGCGCGAACGTGAGCGACCGCTACACCCGCGATCAGATCGACACTCAGCTCAAGACCGAGTTCATCAGCGCGCTGCAGCCCGCATTCGGCAAGCTCTCCGATCTCGAACTCCGTCCCAACCAGATCATTCAGCACAATACCGACCTTGAAAACGCCATGAACGAGGCGCTCTCCTCCAAGTGGGGCGAGCTTCGCGGCATAGAGGTCGTATCCGTTGCGCTCGGCTCCGTCACCCTCCCCGAGGAGGATCAGGAGCTCATCAAGCAGGCACAGCGCGCCGCGATGCTCCGCGACCCCAATTACGCCGCCGCAACCATCGCCGCCGCACAGGCCGACGCGATGAAGGACGCCGCAAACAATTCGGGCGGCGCAATGGCGGGCTTCATGGGCATGGGCATGGCGATGAACGCCGGCTCCAACGCTGCGAACCTGTTTGCGATGGGTCAGCAGCAGCCCCAGCATCCCCCCGTTCAGCCTGCGGCTCCCGCACAGCCAGCGGCTCCCGCTCCCGGCGGCTGGACCTGCTCCTGCGGAACGACCGTGAACGGCAATTTCTGCCCGAACTGCGGCACCAAGAAGCCCGAGCAGAAGTCCGGCTGGACCTGCTCCTGCGGCAGCGTGAACCAGGGCAATTTCTGCCCGAGTTGCGGATCAAAGCGCCCCGCGGCGGCTCCGCTGTATCGCTGCGATAAGTGCGGCTGGCAGCCCGAGGATCCCAGAAATCCCCCTGCCTTCTGCCCCGAGTGCGGCGACAGGTTCACCGACGAGGATAAGGTCGAGTAATTCGCCCCGTTAAAAGCATAATCATCCGAGCGGCAATGGCATGCGGGAATTCCGCTCCGCCATTGCCGCCGATTGAATGAGCGGATAATGAAGCAAGAATAAGGAAGAAATTCCGAAGGAATTTCAACCTCAACTATTCGCTTTTCATTATTCACTCTTCACTAAATAAGAAAAAGAGGGAGAGGATCGAGTGGCAGGTCTACAGGAATATAAATGCCCATGCTGCGGCGGCGCGATAGCGTTTGACAGCTCGCTTCAGAAGATGAAGTGTCCGTTCTGCGACACCGAGTTCGAGATGGAAACGCTGCAAAGCTACGATGAGCAGCTCAATACTGAAAAAGAGGACGATCTGACATGGGATACGAACGCCGGAGTCTCGTGGATGGACGGCGAGACGGACGGGATGCGCGTCTACGTCTGCAAATCCTGCGGCGGCGAGATCGTGGGTGACGAGAATATGGCGGCGACTTCCTGCCCGTTTTGCAACAACCCCGTCGTGGTGATGGGGAATTTCACGGGCAGCTTAAAGCCGGATCTCGTTATCCCGTTCAAGCTGGATAAGGAGGCGGCGAAGGCGGCGCTGAACAAGCACGTTCAGGGCAAAAAGCTTGTTCCCAAGGTATTCAAGGATCAGAAGCATATCGACGAGATCAAGGGTATCTACGTTCCCTTCTGGCTTTTTGACGCCGAGGCGGACGCGGCTATCCGCTATCGCGGAACAAAGGTTCGTTCGTGGAGCGACAGCCGCTACAACTACACCGAAACGAGATATTATTCGATAAGAAGGGCGGGCTTGCTCAACTTCCGCGCGGTTCCCGTGGACGGCTCCACCAAGATGCCGGACGACCTTACGGAATCCATCGAGCCCTACGATCTTTCCGAGGCGGTGGATTTCCAAACCGCGTATCTTGCGGGCTATCTTGCCGATAAATACGATGTGAACGCGGAAATGAGCGTCAAGAGGGCGAATGCGCGCGTTAAAACGAGCACAGAGCAGGTATTTGCAAACACCGTGCACGGCTACACAAGCGTCGTGCCCGAATCGAGCAGCGTTCGCCTCTATAACGGCAAGGCGAAGTACGCGCTCTATCCCGTTTGGCTTTTGAACACGAAATGGGAGAACCAGACCTACACCTTCGCGATGAACGGGCAGACCGGCAAATTCGTCGGCGATCTTCCCGTGGATAAAAAGGCGAAGAACAAATGGTTCTGGATCTACGCGGCTGTTGGCGCGGCCGCTGCCTTCGGCGGCGCGATGCTCGTGAATCTGCTGTTCTAAGGAGGGCAAAACGATGAAAAAAAGAGTATTTGCGTTCTTCCTGCTTATTGCGTTCCTCGTTATGCCCGCTTTGGCGCTTGCGTCGGGCGGCGAAAACGCCTACATAATCGATGAGCGCGGCAAGCTCTCCGCAACCGAGATAGAGCAGCTAACAGAGAAGGCGAAGCTGATCGAAGCCGAGCAGGGCTTCACGCCGATGTTCGCAATCGCCGAAAACGCGGGCGGCAACGTCAAAGCCTATCTTGAAAAGCTCTATACCGAGAATAACGGCGGCGAAAACGGCCTTATCCTCGGCTACAGCAACGTTGAAAACAAATGGAGTGCCGCCGCGTTCGGCTTGGCGGTCGATTCCTTCACCGAGAGCGATTTCGATGCGCTTTGGGACGCCTATAACAATACCGACACCTACTACGCGGGCGTTGCCGCCTATCTCGATTCGGCCTCGAGGCTGTATGCGCAGAGGGCGGGCGGCACGGTTCCCGAAGATATCGCGAATGCGACCGCGGTGCCGACCTCGGCGCCCGTGACGGCTGAGCCTGCGGGAGAACCCGCCGCACACGTTGTTGATTTGGCGGGACTGCTGAGCGACAGCGAGGAAAACACGCTTCGCGAAAAGCTCGAATCGATCAGTGCTAAGCACAACTGCGACGTTGTGGTGGTTACAGTGAACAGCACGGGCAATAAAACACCGATGCAGTTTGCGGATGATTATCAGGACTACAACGGCTATAAGCGGGACGGCATTCTTCTGCTTATAAGCATGGCGGAAAGGGATTGGTGGGTAACCACCAAGGGAACCGGCATCACCGCCGTTACGAAGGATGCGCTTGATAAAATCGAAAACGATATAGTTTCAGACCTTTCCGGCAGAAGGTACGCGAGCGCCTTCAGCACCTTCGGCGATCTTTGCGATGATTTCCTTACAGCTGCTGAAAACGGTGAGCCGTATAAAAAACCCAAGGAACCCGTTATCCCAACGGCTATTGCGGCGATAGGCTCGGTCGTGGTCGGCCTTATCAGCGGCGGAAGCGCGGCGGGCGGCATGGCTTCTAAGCTCAAGAGCGTTCACCATAAGTACAATGCTTCGGATTACGTTGAAAAGGGCAGTCTCCGCATGACGGACCAGAGCGAGATGTTCCTCTATACAAACGTTATCAAGACCGAAAGGCCGAGGGACAATGACCGAGGCTCCGGCGGTGGAGGAGGAGTTCATATTTCATCCTCCGGATCATCACATGGCGGCGGAGGAGGAAAATTCTGATTTTGCAAACCGGTTTGAAATGCAGCACTTTGGGAAATCCTGAGTGCTGCATTATTGTTTCACCGAACAAGCCATATTTTTAGAAAAAAGAAAATATATCAAGAGTATAGTTGACAAGGCAATCACAAATATGGTATTACAAAACAAATAACAACAAAGGAGATGTTGCCATGAAAAAGGCTATTTCAATTATCCTCTCAATACTGTTTGTTTTCTCTTTGGTTGTACCTGCTGTTGCAGAGGGTAGTATACAGTGCGAAGTTGCGATTAGTTACGCGCATTCGTACATAGACTCAGCGGATGGCGTAATCATTGAAGTTCTTATCTTTTTCCTCGGCATTTTAGTTGGATATGTTATTGATGGTATTTTCACCTATGCAACGGGAGGACAATCCATAGCGCAGTTTACGGCTACGCAGATACAACGTATTGTTAGATATGTGAGAACCCATCTCGGAATTACAGAGGTTTTTGTCAGTTCATCAGGCGCGATTTGGTCGGGCTCGAGCGGAAAGTATTGATGAAGCTCGCGGCTTGATAGCAAAACAGAATATGTAAAGGCAAATAGCGATCCTCAGGCTGCGCCGGGGGATCGTTATTTCGGTTGATCCGACGTAATAACAGACAAACGCGCGATCTCATGCTGTTAAATCCCGCGCGATTATGGTATAATCAAACCGAAAACCAACTATGCGGAGGTCAATCAAAATGAAAACCCACGAACGCTTTTTAAACTATGTTCGCGTGCACACCGCGAGCAGCGAGGATTCGACCACGGTGCCGACCACGGCGCGACAGTTCGACCTTGCGAAAATGCTCGTTGATGAGCTTCACGCGCTGGGCATCGAGAACGCGCGTGTGGACGATAAATGCTACGTTTACGCTTCGATCCCCGCAACGGCGGGCTGTGAAAACGCGCCCGCGCTTGGATTTATCGCGCACATGGACACCGTTCCCGATTTTTCGGGCGAGAACGTTTCGCCGCGCATCATCGAGAATTACGACGGCGGCGAGGTCGTGCTCGGCACGAGCGGCAGGGTGCTTTCGCCCGAAAAGCTGCCGCATCTGCCGCTGCTCAAGGGCAGAACGCTCATCGTTACCGACGGCACCACCGTGCTCGGCGGCGACGACAAGGCGGGCATCGCCGAGATAATCACCGCAGTTGAGCGCATCCTCGCGGAGAACGTCCCGCACGGCAAGATCTGCATCGGCTTCACGCCCGATGAGGAGGTCGGCTCCGGCGCGGATAATTTCGACGTGGCAGCCTTCGGCGCGGATTTTGCGTACACCGTGGACGGCGGCGTGGAAGGCGAGATAGAATACGAAAACTTCAACGCGGCGGGCGCGAAGGTGGTCGTAAACGGCTTCAATATCCACCCGGGCGACAGCAAAAACAAGATGATAAACGCGCTGCTCGTGGCGATGGAGTTCAACTCCATGCTCCCCGCCGAGACCCCCGCGAACACCGAAAGGTACGAGGGCTTTTTCCACCTTACCGACATGGCAGGCAGCGTTGAAAAATGCGAGATGAGCTACATTATCCGCGACCATTCGAGCGAGATAATGATGGCGCGAAAGGCCACGATGGAGCACGCCGCGAAGATACTGAATGAGAAATACGGCGCGGGCACGGTGGAGCTCGGCATTCGCGATCAGTATCGCAATATGAAGGAGAAGATCGAGCCCTGCATGCACCTTATCGAAAACGCGATAGAGGCGGCCAAGGAGCTCGGCCTCGAGCCGCGCGTTCAGCCGATCCGCGGCGGGACCGACGGCGCAAGGCTCAGCTTCATGGGCCTGCCCTGCCCGAACCTCGGCACCGGCGATTTCGCCTGCCACGGCCCGTATGAGCACGTCACCGTCGAGGGCATGGAGAAATGCACCGAAATGGTGATAAAGCTCGTGGAGAAATACGCGAAGGCGAAGAAATGATTTCGTAAACGCCTCGGCTAAACGGAATAATGAAGATAACGAAAGGGAACGCGGTTTTCGCGCCCCCTTTCGTTCATCAATACGACGTAAAATAGTAGTAGAACCTGCCCGTGATATTCTCCGCGTAGAAATAATTATCGCCGTTCTCCTCGCGCCATTCAAGCCCATCGCCGCATTCGGTCAGCTCCGAGCATGCGCAGCCGCTTATCGCGGCAAGAGCCTTGCTCTCGTCATCCGAAAGCGCATAGTAAAAGCCCCAGTATGAGGTGTTCGACCCGAATCCCGAGCCGCCGCAGGAGAATTCGATATAGTCCTCATGCTCATAAACATCCTCGATGATGCCCGTATTTTCAAGCTCCGCAAGGCTTTTTTCACGGATATGCTCGATAAGGCGGTTTTCGTTTTCCAGAACAAAGTCAATTACGCGGCTTTTGGGCGAGTGCGAATCACGAACCTGAAAAAACGAGCAGGATGCGGCGCATAGCGCGAGCAAAGCGAGCGCCATGACAGAGAGGATGATTTTGGGAAGCCTTTTCATGCTTTTCACCGCCCTTCGTTTGTTGGATGGAAAAAGGATAAAAACGTTACAAAAGAATTATACTTTTATTTTTCAAAGCTTTCAAGTGCCTTGCCGCCGCATCCCGCCGATTCCGCGTTTTTGCATAGCATTTTTCAATCGGCGCATAATTATAAAGGGAAGAATGCTTTTTAAGAAACAAGCTGAAACGGAGGTGCACATGCGCGAAACGATGTTTTTTATACTGGGAATGATGATGGGCGGCGTGCTCGGAACCTTCATTATGTGCGCGCTTTCGCTCGGCGCAAGGCATGAGCGCGTTGAGGCGGAGAATGACGAAGCCCGGCGGTGAGCCGGGCTTCATCATTCAAATTCATTTTCTATTTACTTAACAGCCTCTTCATCAAAAGCGATTTCAAAAGCAGATATCTTTCGTATTTATCCCCGTCCGCAAAATGGATTTCGCGGCTCTGCTCGGGGGTGTTTTCATAGTCGAGAACCCTATCGTCGCCGTCGAACTGCTCGCTCGTCAGGTCGAACTTTATGCCGTCGATCTCATTTATGCAGTGATACGCGCCGCCGCCGAGCGAAACGCCGAGCACCCTTCCGCCGAGAAGGTCCTGAACTATGAAGGCGGTTATCGAGCATTGGCCGAGCGTTTTATTCGTTTCGCTCCACTCATCGCGATAGCGGGGCGCGCAGGTCTCGGCGCACCAGCATTTACCGAAAGCGTCGTAAAGTATTTTTATTTCGTTTGGAACTATTTCGCTACCGTAAAACTTATACATTTAGGTTTCCTTTCGTTTAACAGCGAAGAAGAATGATGGAGCATCAGCCCAGCGCCACGTCGAGCGCCATCATTAAAACGAAGCCGAGCGCGAACATGATAACGCCGATATTCGAGTGCTCGCCCTCGCTCATCTCGGGGATGAGCTCCTCAACGACGACGTAGAGCATCGCGCCCGCGGCGAACGCGAGGAAATACGGCATTATCGGCAGGAAGAGATTCGCGAAGAATATCGTCAAAAGCGCGCCGACGGGCTCGACAGCGCCGGTGAGCGCGCCGTAGCCGAATGCCTTATGCCTGCTCATGCCCTCGGCATGGAGGGGCAGGGAGATTATCGCGCCCTCGGGGAAATTCTGTATCGCAATGCCGAGCGAGAGCGCGAGCGCGCCGCCCGCTGTCAGCCCGGGTGAGCCCGCAACGAGCCCCGCGTAAACGATGCCGAGCGTCATGCCCTCGGGGATGTTGTGCAGCGTTACCGCAAGCACCATCATAGTGGCCCTCTGCACGCGGCTTCGCGGACCCTCGGACTTGACGGCGTTCATATGAAGATGGGGCGTTATCCTATCGAGCAGAAGCAGAAATGCTATGCCCACAAGAAAGCCGACCGCCGAGGGCAGGAACGCGAGCTTTCCGAGCCCCTGCTGCTCCGAGAGCTGCATGGCGGGAATTATGAGGCTCCATATCGAAGCGGCGACCATAACGCCCGCGGCAAAGCCCGTCAGAGCGCGCTGTAGGTTTCGGCTCAGATTGCGCCCCATAAAATAGACGCAGCCCGAGCCGAGCATGGTTCCGAGGAAGGGGATCAGAAGTCCTAAAACAACCTTGCCTGTCATTAGTGTTTTTTCCTTTGTTTATAAGTGTTATTGAGTGCGCTTCAGCGGCACTTTCGCTTTATAAGCACTATCGCCGAAGCGATGGCACAAGAAAGAAGTATGAGCGCAGGAACAAGAAGCCGTGATGCGCTCAGCACTCCGTTTTCGCCCTGCCTCTCCGACGGCGCCTGAGTTGCCGTGGGTTCATCCGTCGGCGCGGGCGTTGGGCTCGGGGTTGGCGAAGGAGTGGGAGTCGGTGTGGGTGTGGGTGTCGGCGTGGGAGTCGGCGTCGGCATGGGAGTCGGAGTCGGAGTTGGTGTCGGCGTCGGCGTCGGCGTGGGAGTCGGTGTCGGCGTGGGAGTCGGTGTCGGTGTTGGGGTCGGAACCGACGTGGGCGGGGATTCGTTTGTTGGATATGCCGGATTCACTGGCACAGCTGAAGACGCGCCGTGCAGTGTGATTTTTTCGTAGAAATCCCTCTTCACGCTGTCCTCCCCGACGCGGCTGCGCCAGAGCCCGTAATAGCGGGGCGAATACTGCGGAAAGCCGTAGGAGTTCGTAACGGGGTTGTCGGTTGTGCCGAGCAGCCAGTAGCGATACTGCGTTCCCATCTGCGAGATATGGCATCGGAAGGCGTCCTGCGAGACCTGGTACGCGGTCTTTCCGCCGAAATACGAGAGGGGCGTGTCGATCTCGAAGCTTATCTCATTGTCCCAATAAAGGTGGATATAGATCTTCGGAACATCCCAGGTGCCGTAGGCTTGGGCGAGGTCGGGATACTGCGAAGCGTCGTTTGAAACGAGCGCCGCGTCGCGCAGGGAGTGGGAGTCGATGATATGCGCGCTGTGCCCGTATTCGCCGCGAACGTCGTGCGCAAGCACTATCTGCGGCCTGTACTTGCGAAGCAGCATGGTTTGATGCTTCACCATATCGTCGTAGGTAAAGCCGAGCTGTGCGAATATCTGAAGCCCCTGCTCCTCGCTGTAGCCTCTGCCCGTGTCGGTGAAGGGGCCGATAACCGGATAGCGCGTCAGCCCGCAGATCCAAAGCCCGTTCAAAAGCTCATGCGGCCGCGAATGCGTGTTCCAATGGTTCGTGAAGAAGCAGACCTGCATCTCCGCGCCGCGCGCTACTGCGTCGGGTATCGCGCCTGCGAAGAAGAGCTGGTCGTCGTCCGAATGGGCGGCGAGAAGCATGATGTCGCATTCTCCCTCGGCGGGCCGCCAGACCTGCACATTTGAGGGCGGCTTTGAGCCGAGCGAGAAAACGAAGATATCGGCGATGCTGACTTCCTTTGTGAAGCTCAGCGTGATGCTCGATGCGCTGCTCGAATCCACCTTTTGAAACTCATGCAGAAAACCGTATGCCCCGCAGTTCTGGCACATTCCGTTGAACCACAGCTTCCATTGCGGCGGAGTGCGGTCGAACTTTATGTAGACGCCGCCTATCGGCTCGCTCGCGGTTATCGTGATGACTGCCTGGGAATATTTGAGATAGGTGCTCTCGCTGTTGTCGGTGAGCTTTGAGCTTATCCCATAGCCGTTGAGCTGCATGGAGCAGCCTGCCGTTATATCGCGCATAACGCTCTCGCCGAGCGAGGCGGGCACGGGGATACTCGCGAGGATGAGCGCAAAAACTATAAAAGCAATGATTTTTCTCATCGCATTTCGTCCTTGATGCATATTTAATACATCATAATTATACCATGCTAACTCAAGCTAAACAAGACGGTGCAAGCAATATAATCGGGCAAAACGACGGCATGATAAAAATGCGGGCGGCTCCTTATGCCGATGCGCTCAAATGGGCTTCGCGAACGGGCTTACGGACGGCTTTGCGGACGGGTCTGTCGGTGAATAGTCCAAAAAACGCATTGAAAAGCGGATATTCTCGGCGGTGAAGCGACAAGTGCATCGTGGGCTTCGTGCTATCATTTTGGTATGCATACGCATCGGAAGGAGAACGACGGCATGGATGAAACCAAACACTTATTTTATCGGGCGCTTGAAACGGCGCGAGCGATTCTGCCGGGGCAATGCTTCGCGCAGTTGGTGCTTCCTGCGGCGGTCTCGATGCTGCTTGCCTGCGCGCTTCCGTTCAATTCCGCGCTCTATGCGTTCTCGGACGCGCCCGAGCTGCCACTTGCGGCGCTCGCGTTCTGCGGTGCATGCTTTAGCGCGCTTGGCTCAATGAGCTTCCATGCTTCGCTTCTCGGGCTGCTTTTTGGAAGCGCAGCCGTGGGGCTGTATTCGGGCTGTGCCGCCGCGGTGATACTGCTTGGCTGCGAGTTGGGAGTAAACGCCCTGCGCGGCAAAATGAGGGTGAACGCGCTTATAAAATACGCCGAGCTCTTTTTTTCCTGCCTTCTCGCGCTGCCTGTCTGCGCGGTTCTTGGGCTTTGGAAAACGCGCTCGCTTGCGGGGGCGCTCGAGCATCTTCTTATCTGTTCGTTCTGCGCTTCGCTCGCGTACTTTCTCGCGCAGGGGCTTGAGCTTTCGATATTTTCGCACCGAAAGCGATCCGCAAACGGCGCACTCGAGGTTCGGCTTATAGCTCTTTCGCTGCTCGGCGGGCTGATTTCGGCCTCGTTCGGTCATCTGCGCATATTCACTCTTTCCCTCGGCGCGGCGGCAGCGGCGTTTTTCTGCCTCAAAGCGGCACGCGGCTGCGGACTTGCCTCGATCGCCTGCGCCGCGCTCATTTCATCGATCCGAGTTTTCGCGCTCGGCGGCGATATGCTCTTCATCGCCGTGCTCTCCGTATGTACCCTCTGCGCAGCGGTGCTCTCGCCACTCGGCAAATGGGGCGTTTTGGCGGGTTTTTCCGTGCCGTCGCTGGGCTTTTTCTATTTCATAAGCGGAACGGGGCGCATTTCCCCGGCGGAGCTGATCCTCATTGCCGCGGCGTTTATGCTTGCCGATCGCGCGCCGACAGCCGATTTTCGGAGCACGAATAGGAGCGAAAGGGAGGCGGAGCTCGAAGGGGAGCTTATCAAAAGAAACCGCCGCCTCGCCATGCTTTCCGAGGTGCTGCTTGAGATGTCAAAGCTCTTCGACGGCGAGGACAACGGCGCGTCGGGGCTTGTGAATATGCAGCTTTCGGGCGTGGCGAAGAGCCTTGCGCGGCTGGCTCTGCCAGATGAAAATCGGTGCGAAAGCTTTAGCATCGGCATCGGCTCGGCGGAGTGCCCGGGAAAGGAGGGAGAGCAGACGGGGGATGCCGCCTGCGTACGCGAGCTCGAGGGGCTGAGCCTTGCCGCGATAAGCGACGGAATGGGCACGGGCGAGGCCGCGCGGCGCGAGAGCGAGCAAACGGTGAATATGGTAGCGGATCTCGTATGCTGCGGCTTCGACATCGACTCCGCCGCGGAGCTTGTGAACAGGCTTCTGCTGCTTCGTGAGGGCGGGGAGAGCTATGCAACGCTCGACGCGATGCTCTTTGACAGGACAAGGGGCAGCATCGTCGCGGCAAAGCACGGAGCGCCGGCAAGCTATGTCGTTCGGCACGGCAAACTGAGCGCGCTCAGTGCCGAAGCGCTGCCGGTCGGGATAGTGGAGGAGGCGAGAACCGCCGTTTTCAGTCTCAAGCTCAAACGAGGGGACGTTGTGATAATGATGAGCGACGGTGTTTCGGATGCGCTCGGGGAGGAGCTTTATGGCGCTCTCAGAAGAACGGCGGAAAAAAGCGATCCGAAGGCGGCGGCGCTTGAGCTGATCGAATGCGCACGAAGCATGGGCGGAGGGGATGATATGACCGCGATAGTTGCGAGGGTGAGCTGATACTAAACTCTGACTAAAACCGGACTTATTGTCGGTTGTTTTCCTCCCCGGGCTCTCTTCGCTCAACGATACTCCATAGCGCATCGTTCCGTTAGACTTCGAAAGGATGAAAAAAATCCCGGCAATTTAGTCCGCTTTTAATCAGAGCTTAGTATGATAATATTGTTTTATTGCCCGCAGTTTGGTATAATTGGAGCAATAAACACCGAAAGGCTTATCATCCGAATGAGAAGGCGGCTTGGAATACGAAGAGGAACGAGGAGCACGGGGCTGACGCTGCGCGGCGAGCGGGGCAGACCCCTTAGAATACTGCTCTTTTTGGTGCTTGCCTTTGCCGCCGCCGCTCTGCTCTTCAATTTTCTCAAGCCCGAAAAGCAGCTCAAGACTGCCGCCGAGGTGAAGCGGATAACGGATAAGGGCATACTTACTGTCGGAATAAGAAGCGATATCCCTGGTTTTTCGATGAACGGAGAGGGGCTCGAGGCGGAGCTTGCGGAGCTTTTCGCGGAGTATCTTCTTCCAAACAGCGGGGAGAGACCCGTTAAATTTGTAACCGTGTCGGCGCAGACCGCTGAAACGAAGCTTTCGGACGGCAGCATCGATTGCGCAATCGCGCTGATGCAGAAGGGCGCGAGCCGCAAATTCAGCTATTCATACCCGTATTATACCGACGCCTGCCGCGTGATACTGAAAAAGGGCGCGCCGAAGAAGGCGCTCGATCAAATGCTCATAGGCTATGTTCAAAACACATCCGCCTCAAACGTGCTCGACAGATACATCGATTCGCACGAAACGAAGGTTGAGCGGAGCCTTATTGACAAGCTTCGCGGCATTGAAAAGGAGCTGCCTGAAAACGCGGTGACCTACGATAAAAAGGCGTTTGCTTCCTATCCCGATTTGCTGACGGCGCTTGAAAACGGCAGGATCGACTGCGCGGTGATGCCGGAGGTCTATGCGAAGCTGTATTCGGAGAGCTTCGATTTTGAGATAACTCGCGACAGCATCGGCAGCATCAGCTATGCCGTCGCCGCTTCGGCGGACGAGCCCGCGATAGCAAGGCTTGCGGACGTGTTCATCTACGAGCTGCGCGAGAGCGGGAAGCTGGATGCGCTCCTTAAAAAATACGCGCTTATACTAAACTCTGACTAAAACCGGACTTCTTGCCGTTTGTTTTCCGCCCTGGTCTCTCTTTGCTCAACGATACTCCGTATCGCCTCGCTCCGTTCGACTTCGACAGGACGAAAAACTCATCGGCAATTTAGTCCGTTTTTAATCAGAGTTTAGTATGAGTAGCCAATGAGCGTCGGGTTTCCGCATTAATAAAAATACTTTGCCAATTTTTTAATCCGATATAATAAAAACTGTATTATGTTGAGTAATTGCGACAGGAAGCCTCAAAAGCTTCCTTTCTTCGCTGTTGCGCCGATTTACACGGGGGATTATAATTGAACCAAGCAAAATTCGGCGAATGCGAGGGAAGAAAATGGCATTGCTTGATTATATGAGGAAGAATCAAACGTGGCAGAGGCTCGAGGAGCTGCCGGTTTCGCGGATCGTTCTGAACCCGAACAGGCGGCGAAAGGCGATGGACAGTGAAAGCCTGATTGGGCTTGCGGACTCGATAGCGCATTCGGGGCTTCTTTGCCCGCTCGTGGTGCGCAAAAAGGGCGCGAAATATGAGCTCGTTTCGGGCGAAAGGCGGCTTCATGCGGTCAAGATGCTCGGCTATAAGCGCGTTTTATGCATCGTGGACGGCAGCGCGGGGGAGAACGCCGCCCTTATCGCGATGATAGAGGATATCCAGAGCGAAAAGCCCGATTTTTTCGAGGTCGGCGAATGCTGTCTGAAGCTGATGAACCGCCTCGGGCTGACTGCGGAGCAGCTCGCAAGGCGCATGGGCAAGAGCAAGGGCTTTGTTGAGGAAAGGCTGAGTTTGCTTGCGATAGAGCCGACGGTGCGCGAAGGGATAAGGCGCTATGCGCTCAGCGAGCAGCATGCAAAAGCGGCGCTCCTGCTCACCGAAACGGAAAAAAGGCTGGAGCTCGTGAAAAAGGCGGGTGAGGGAAGGCTCGGCGCGGAGGAGACCGAGCTTCTTGCAAAGCGCATGATGGGTGAAGCGGGCGAAAAGCTCGAGAAGGCAAAGCCCCGCCGCACGGTGGTGCGGCTTGTTCGCGATTACCGCGTTTTTCTGAACACCGTCAATACCGCCTGCGAACAGCTTCGCTCGGGCGGACTCAAGGTGGATATGGACAGCAGCGACAGGGAGGATGGGCTGGATCTTGTTATCCGCGTAACGAGGGAGCGCGCGAAGCCGCGCGGGGAGAGAAAAGCGCTTTGACGCAATGGGCGAGGGGCGAATAATCAAGAGCGAAGAGATAAGAGCGAGGGGTGGAGAGTGAAGAGTGGAGTGATGAGATAAGAGATATGGCCGAGATGCCCGCAAAATTCCTTGGATTTTTAAAGCATAATGCAAAAAAACAAGCCCTTTCCCGTCTTTAAGGAATGGCTTGCTGCGTTTTTGTTTATCAGCCGAGGAACTCGTTTCCAAGCTCCTTCAAGCGGTATTCATAGGGCGAAACGGGGAGCTTCTTTTTTAAAATGTTTTCAAAGATCCAACGCTTAATCCGAAGAAGGAAGAGCTCGAAGCGAAGAGCGAGCTTATGCTTGCCGTAGTAGATTCGGTCGTATTTAAGACAGTTGAATTCGTAGTCCTGAAGCTGCTTGCCCGAATGCGGATCGATGAACGCGATGCCGAGCTTTGCCGCATCTTCGGCGGTGAGATCGTGCCTCATTTGCAGCAGTCCGGGCAGAGCCTCGGGCTCGCAGCTATCGGAGCCGTTCATGTGCGCGGAGACCTTGCGCCAGCGGTAGAGCTCCTTGCGGTATTCAAGAGGATGCTTCTTGAAAAACTCCTCGTCGCCCATCAGTGCGCGGCGTTTTCTCAGAAAAATCGGCCGATAGACCGCTACTCCGAAGAGCGGGATTATCGAAAACGCGAGCAGCGCAAGGATTATGAAAACGGGCGTGCTCATCGCATGGGAATAGGTGAAAACGATGATCAGCGGCAGTCCGCCGAAGCAAACGAAAAGCACCTTGACGATCGTTGAGAACAGCAGGGTGATAAAGCTGAAATTATTGACGGTTTGCTTCTTGAATAAGCGCATAAAGCTCCTTTCCGTGCCGCCGTCCGAGCTCGTGGCGCTGTTGCGGTGCGTTTGCCGACCATATTGATTATACTATTTTCTATCGGAGCATTTCAAGCGGGATAATGGACTTTTTATGGATTCGGCGTGAATAATGATGGCAATGAGCGCGTTTTGAAAACAAGCGAAGAATTATAATAATCGCCCGGCAAAGCTTCACCGGGCGATCGGATGCGGTTTACTATGCGGTCTATTGCGGCACGAACTCGTTCTTCAGCTCGTTGAGGCGATTCTCATAGGGCGTTTTGGGCGGATTCTCGTTTTTGAAGATAAGCGAGAGGGCGCGCTTGACCTTGATCGTGCGAAGCTCAAGCTCTATCCTTCGCGGATGCCTGCCGTAGTAGATGCGGTCGTATTTTTCAAGATTGAATTCAAACTGGTTTTCATAGGAGAGCGAACCGCCCGCGGTGCTCATTGGTACGTTTACGCCGTACGCTGCGCCGGCCGGTTGGCAGATGGTGCTCAGGCTCCGAGAGAACAGGACAGCCTTCGTGAGTCGTAAGCTTCTTCGGATTTGAGGAGTGCGAAGATCACACGAACGAGCTTCTTCACGGCGTGTGAAACGGCAACATAGAGTAGTGTTTGCTCTCTGCTCGTTTTCGCGCAAGGTATGCGGCAAAGGAATCGTCCCAATTACAGACATACCGCGCGGGAGGCGTATTAACTGAAAACATTGTGAATTCCAGCTTGCATCGAATAATCAACCGCTACAATCAGGAGGAATTGTTGAGGGCAGAAGCCGAACGCAGAAGCCCCATACTTCTTCCGAGTTTTTCCCCGCATATTCTGAGGCATACGTTTTGTACACGCTTGTGTGAAAATGTTGGCGACGAGGTAACGCTAAAGATTGTGCAAAGCATTATGGGTCATGCATCCGTTGTAATGACGATGGATATCTATCACGATTTGACCGAACAGAAAAAGCTTGAGGCCTTTGATAGCTTGCGAAATAAGATTACATTGCGACTCTATTTTCTACCAAAGATTTTACCAAAAAATTCACGATTTCTAATCGAAAAAAGATGATATTAAGTATTGACTTTTTCTGAAAAATGTGTTCCCGCTGTTCTCCGAATGCAGAATTATTGTGTATTGACAGTGTTTTTAATACTATGTTTGGTGTAATTTGACGTTTGTCGAGTGCCTGCCGAAATTCAAAGTCGTGTTTTCTAACTGTTTGTGGTATAATATAATGAATAGTTGAGGTGGAAATTCCGATGGAATTTCATGTAAAATATCAAAAATCGGAGGAAGAGGCTGTGCAGGCGATAAAAACCGAAAAACTGACCAAATACTACGGCAAAAAGCGCGGAATTATCGATGTTTCGCTCGAGGTCGAGTATGGCGCGGTGATGGGCTTCATCGGGACGGACGGCGCGGGCATCGTTACGAACGCCGAAATAACGCTAAAATACCTCGCTTCGGGTATGATCCTTGCGGTCGCGGGCGTTGCGGCGGCGTTTTTGAAGTATCCGAAAAAGGACGTTTGATGCTTTTTGAGCCTTGAAAGGAGCGCAATATGAGCGAAACCACCGAAAAACGGAGATTTGAATACGACGCTCCCCTCTGCGTGATGCCCGACGGCGGCGCGTTCGTGGTGTTCCCTTGGAACGTGCGCGAGGTTTTCGGGCGGGGCAGGGCGCAGGTGCACGCGCTGTTCGACGGCGAAGCGTACGACGGCAGTATCGTCAATATGGGGCTCAAAAATGAGGACGGCTCGGTGTGCTATATCATCGGCGTGCTGAAATCGATAAGAACGAAGATAGGCAAGGGGAACGGGGATATTATCCACATCGTGATTGAGGAAAGATAGAAAATAATGAACGTTTGGGGCGAAAAGCTCAAAGTAATCCCCCAAAAACCAATTACTTATTGAAGGAGAAAATCAAAATGGATTATCAGGATATCAATGCAAAAACCATCGACCGCTGGATCGAGGAGGGCTGGGAATGGGGCATTCCGATAAGCTCCGAGGAGTTCGCCGCCGCGAAAAGGGGCGAATGGAGCGTGGGTCTGACGCCCACCAAGTCCGTGCCCAAGGCATGGTTCGGCGAGCTCAAGGGAAAGAAGCTGCTCGGGCTTGCGAGCGGCGGCGGTCAGCAGATGCCGATTTTTACGGCGCTCGGCGCACTCTGCACGGTGCTCGATTATTCGGATAAACAGCTCGAGAGCGAAAGGCTCGTTGCCGAAAGGGAGAATTATAAAATCGAGATAGTAAAAGCGGATATGACGAAGCCGCTTCCGTTTGCGGATGAGAGCTTCGATATCATCTTCCATCCCGTGTCGAATTGCTACGTTCGCGAGGTGGAGCCGATTTGGCGCGAATGCTTCCGCATTCTGAAACCCGGCGGCATTCTGCTTTCGGGCCTCGACAACGGAATCAATTTCCTTTTCGGCGAGGATGAAACGCATATCGTGAACTCCCTGCCCTTCGACCCGATAGCGAATCCCGAGCATAGGCGCCTGCTTGAGGAGGAGGACTGCGGAATGCAGTTTTCGCATACCCTCGAGGAGCAGATAGGCGGCCAGCTCCGCGCGGGCTTCACCCTGACCGACCTCTACGAGGATACCAACGGCGAGGGCTTCCTGCGCGAGATGAATATTCCAAGCTTTACCGCAACGAGAGCGGTGAAGGGGAGCTGAATTTTCAGTGAATAGTGAAGAGTGAATAATGAATAGTTGTGGTTGAAATTCCTTGGGAATTTCGATTATGGATAAGGAAAATAATGATAACGGGCAGCCCGCGGGCTGCCCGTTATCATGGAGCGGATTTAAAGATTTAATTCACGAGTTCTGCCTGCAGGCTCGCTTCCTTTGGAGCTTTTACTGCGGGTTTGGTTCGCTTTCGGATTGGGAGCGCGAAAACCAAAAGTACGGCGCCGAACACGAAAAGACCTACGGCGGCGACCTGTCTGTAAACGCTCGTTCCCATAAAGCTTGTTTTATATGTCGATGCGAAGATCGCAACATCCCGAAACTCAGCCGCATTCTTTGGCGAAAGACTGTTGTATGCCGTGATATAGTCTTCATACGAGCTTTGTGAAAGGGGACGAAGCTTCATAATAGAGGCGTATTCATCTATCATATCCGCGTATTCTTCGGTAAAAGCCGCGAGCGCCCTTTTCGGCGAGCGAAAAACGGGATATTCGAGGCTGTTTCTCCCGATGCTGTACTCTTCCTTGCCCGTTTGAAGAAAACCGCCGCCATCGAGATCGGGATCATCATAATCGCCCACAACGAGGGCGTATTTCGCAAAACCGATAACTATCATCGCAGAACCGATAAAGAATACGGCGGCAAGCAGAAGGCATAGTATTCGGAGGGCATTTTTCATGGATGGGGAACCTCATTCCTCGCGTTTGTGAAAAAGCATAACATATCTCAGACGCGCCTGTCAACAAAAGAAACGGGTGCAAACGGTGTTTTTTAGCGCATATCAACCGTGCCCGTCATTTTGATGCGCGGCACTTGACGTATTTCCGAACCCATTTTTCATCGTTATAGGCGCCGTGCTCGCTCATAAGGCAACCTTGGGCGAGGTCGTCCGAAAGCTCGAGCATAACTTCGTGCAACTCAAGATCGCGCTTCCAGCTTTCGTCGATGGCGGCATAGCCTATCTTCGCGCCGAGGATATTTCCGCATATCGCGGCGGTGGAGTCGCTGTCGCCATTGTGATTGGCGGCGGCGATAATGCCGGCGGAGAAGTCGTTTTCGTATTTAAGCGCGCAATAGATGGCGATAGCGAGCGCCTCATCGCCGACCCAGCCCTCGCCGAGCGCGTGGATGTTGTCAAGGTCGCTCTCGCCGTTTTCGGAGAGCAAAACCGCAAGGTCGATGAGCTCCGCAAGCGCGGGCGTGTTTTCATCATCCGCAAAGAGCTTTTTGAGCGTATCGCGCGCGTCCGTGACCGCGTCCTTGAGCGGTATTCCGTCCGTTTCGGGGGAAACGAGCCGAGTTATGACGTGCGAGAGTACCGCCGCAGGCATATAGCCGAGCGAGTGCCCGTGCGTCACGGCCGCCATCTGCGCCGCGTCCATATCGCGCCGCTCGATGGAGTAAAATGCGTCCTGCGGCACGAAAAGCGCGGCGGGGGCAACGCGCATAACGCCGCCGCAACCCTTGCTGTTGTTTCTTTTAAGGGCGATATAGTCCGCCTCGTTTACGCCCGTTTGCCTTGCCGCCGAGAGCGCCGAAAGGCAGGTGTTGCCCGGGGCGCGGCGCTCAAAGAGCTCGGGCACGTCGAGCAGCCATGAAACGTGCCATTCCCCCGAACCGCCCTCCCTTTCCGAGCGTACCTCATCATAGCTTCTGTACTGGGTATCGAGCCAATCGTCGTACGCCATGGCAACGTAGCTTGCGGGCGGCTCCGCTATGCCGCGAAGCTTTGCGCGCGTTTGCCCGTGCAGAAGCCCGACGGCGGTGAAGAGCGTCATCTGCGTGTCGTCCGAGATTATCGCCTTGCCGCTTTGCGGGTCGAGCTCGAATTCGGTTATGCCGCTCGCGCCGTATTTAATTGAAGATATAGTTCTCGCGAACGAACTCCACGGCGTAGCCGAGCGCATCGCCCGCCGCGCCGCCGATAAGGCTGCCGCGCACAGCGTCGATAATGCGGTCGGTGGGTTTTGTTTGCATGATTAGCCCCCCTTTTTTTAGTGAATGGTGAAGAGTGAATAATGAATAGTGAATAGCTGCGGTGGAAATTCCTGCGGAATTTCAGCTAAAAAGAATAAGCTTTAATCGGCAGCCGATCGGCTGCTTGGGGAAAGGCTCGGGTTTACTCCGCATCCTCATCATATTCAATAACGACTTTTTTGCAGTCGGCGCAGCGGTAGGCTTCAACAGCGTTGCCGGCGAACGGTCCCAGGGATTCCGACGACAGCCTGACCGCGGAACGGCTCAATGCCGAGAGCGCCGCCACGCGAACGAGCTTCCTTGTCCACGTAACGCCGTCGCGGCATTGGATATAGCCAAGCTCCATTTCCTTGCCGCAATAGGGGCAGTTCTTGTTCATAAATCTATCCTCCTTGTAAAGAGGTGTTGCGGTTGATTTGCCGTGAAGATATGTGGCGAATTTGACGCTTCCCATTCTTCTATAATCCTATTTGCTGAAACTGTATACACAATGCATCCGTTATGATTGGAGTAAACATGGGCAGCGCGTAGAATCTGCTCTTTAGTAAAATCATTGGCAGTAACAAAGCCGTTGAATACATCGCTTATCTCATAAAAATCAGAACTTGCATCCGGTCCGACAGGACAAAAATACAGCTTTATTCGAAGCGAACTGGATTGATCCTGATAACCGCGAACATAATTGCTACCTCTTTTTTTATAAATGCTTCTTGTAACAGTGCTGTAAAATTGTTGAACATATCGATTGTGCGAACCATAATATATTTGCGTTGGGCTTGTTATGCCGGTTATTAATCTAATCAAAGTATAGGGAATGCTTACCTTATACTTCGCAAAACACATGGTTAAATCAAGAGCGCCGAGAACCCAATAGGTCCATAATGGGGCATTTGAGGCATCCTTACTTGTGCCGTTTGTTTCACGTCGCATATTGGAAACAGAGGTGTATTCATAATAAAAATCGCAACCACAATATGTACCATAGTAATACTTTGTTTTTGTTTTGGGAACAAGTACAGTATAGCTTTCTAAAACTACACCGTCATCCTTGTAAGCATTAAGCTCACTCAAACACGCTTCCTCGATGTATGAATGGCCGGATTTGCTTAGATCAAGGGACTTAACATAAGAGATTGCAGCCTCTATATTTTTTTCAGATTCAGAGCGTGTGCTAATTTTGGAAAAGGGTTCGGGGAAATGAATTGTATGCTGCGTATAGTTATCGATGCGGAAACTGTTATCATCAGTCGATTCCGCAGAAACAGCAGTCATAACCGGGGGAGCGAAGGAAGAAGCAAAAACAGCAAGTGCCGTAAAGACGGAAAATAAGGACTTGAAAATCATTTTTTTAGCCTCCATTAAAAATATTTTATATCATAGATAAATGATACAATTTAATCATAGCATATTATCCCACCGCTGTCAATAAAGAAAACGCGAAAAAGTATTAACTTTCTGTGACAAATAATCAAGCGCGCCCGTCCTTTTGAACAGGCGCACAGCGTCGATAATGCGGTCGGTGGGTTTTGTTTGCATGATTAGCCCTCCTTTTTATCAGTGAATAGTGAATGGTAAATAGTTGAGGTGGAAATTCCTGCGGAATTCCCTGATATTTTATCCTATCAAACAATCAACTAAAAATCAAGCGCGCCAGTTGTGAACAGGCGCGCCGCGAATCAATCGTTATTCTCCGCAAAGGATATTGAGCCGCCAGTACCCTGTATGGGAGAGCCTTCGGTGTCAAGCTCGTAAAGGTAACTTGCCGCAGCTTCAACCGGTGTGATATAGAAGTCCTCGTCAAAGAGCCTTGAGTTATCGCCGAGAAAAACCCGGCTTATACCTCCATGCTCGGTTGCAAAAAGGCAGAATGCATAGTTGCGCTCGTTTTTGTCATCCTCTTCTTCCCAATCATCGAAATCGATGGCGACCATCGCATCGTTGCGTGTCATGCGCTCGAAACCGACAAGCGTACCGGGCTTGACTATATCCATCACGGAATGACCGGCCTGCTTCGCCTGCGCTTCGGTAAACATAACTATATCGTAATGAAATTTCTTTGCCTCGTCCACCATCGCCGGTCCGCTAAGCTCGGGGGAGTAAAGAATGCGGTATTTCATCACATAGCTGTATTCCTCGGACGGCTTGTGAGCGAGATGTGAACCAAGCAGCGCGCCGAGAGCGAACAGCACGGCGGCGGATACAAAACTAACTACAGTTTTCTTCATAGCCGGAAACACAATCAAATATCAAATGAACACTCTATGTTAGATTCGTATGCCCATGCTTGCCATAGCAATGTATCTTTCAGATGCCCGGAAATCTCATAGAAAACGTGTCCTTTTCTTGTATTCTTATTCAAGGCATACATTCTTATACCTGGGGCAAACTCCCACGAGTCTGCACTTTTAGGCTTAACTGGCTTCATTTTCCAAGTTTTTAGATAAAAATCAGCGTGATTGTTAGTACATGTAAAAGCACTGCTACTGAATGACCAACTTGTTCCGATTTCAATACCATCACCCGTAAGAGTTAAGCCGATAGACTGTTCTACACCGTTGTCTGGTATGGTTGTTGCGTGTAAAACATCATAGTTGTTTGAATCTTTTGATCCTAAAGTAACATCTATATTGTTGACTTTAGCATTGCCCGTAGGACTTATAGAACAACTTGCTACTATATCGTACACACGAGTCTGTTTGCCGTTGATTTTTACAATCCCTTTGGGATATGGAGCAATAATAAAATTATAAGAGCCTACCACAAATCCCCAGTGCTTTATTTTTTCGCGTATCTGTATTGCCTGATCGCAATCAGGTAGAGAACTTCGAGTTGCAGCATAAAGAAACTCAGCTGCGTATGCTTCGCGAGCAAACACTTCATAATCAGCATCGCTGACATCATGTTCTATAGAATCAACTCGATGCATGTGCTTGCACGCATCACAGAGATTTTCGCAGCAATCAACATATTCAATATGGTGTTCTGTTAGAGCGATTCTTCCGGTTATTGCAGTCAATGAAGTTCCTACAACAAGACTATTCGCATCATGCGAAGTGACGGATACACCTTTTCGATTTAATGCATGGTTAACTTCAGTGATAGTCATATCCTTGAAGAAAAGAAAGCAATCTTCACTAATAAGCGATTTAAAAACCGATGCATCGGTTGCCAGAGCGACATCTTTATCAACGCAAATAATTTTCGCTTTTGAATAGTCCTTGCTTTCTCCGTTGCGTGTTGGTACAAATTCAACGATAGGTATGGAGCGAATATAATCTTCGTCGGATTGAGCGAAGACCATGCCAAAGGGAATGCATGTAAACACGATGCATACAAGCAATAACATTGAAACAGTTTTCTTAATCATAAAACCCTCCAAAAATGAATCGCATCATTATAACCGTTTCATAATTGTTTGTCAATATGAAAACCAAATATATTGTTGGCACAATGAGCATAAACACCCCACTTGTTAGTATTATACCACATGTCTAACAAATGGGGTGCAGTTCAATGCTGTTTCACGGCTTGTATGGAATGATGATTATGAGGCGTATGTTTACATATTTGATGGTATGCCCTCAGGCACAGTAATCCCCGCTTCTCCGGCGAAAGCGCCCCCACGCCCGCGCGCCGGAGCCGGCTCCAACGCCCACTCCCGAGCCTGC
>JAFZJT010000005.1 GCA_017553815.1 Clostridia bacterium | reverse complement strand
TGCGTTCTCACACCCTTTTTCACCCAGTCCTTTTTCACCGAACGGTCAAAAAGCCGCAGTTTGATTCCTACGGTAGATTATACTTCATAAATTCGATTTTGTATAGAGGAAGTTAGAAATTGGCATATTATAGAGAAAAGCGGCCTGTGTGCGGCCGCTCAAGATGATTACTGTTGCTGATCTTGTTTTGCTGCGCGTTTTTTGAGGATAATCCGTATCGTTCCGGCAATCGAGCTGCATATGAGACCGATGTGCGCGGCAAGCAAGTATTGCGCCGTGACGTATAGGTCGTCCGCTGTAGCGAGACACCCCATACCTAAGCAAATAACACCAACTGAGTTGCCGATAATACTGATGATCATCAAAACCGCCGACATGGCTATCCCCTTTCAGATCCGGTATTTATTTACATAATAAACTCTTGCACAACATTATTTACTATCTCCGTGCTGTTACTGACGGATTCGGTATAGCCGCTCGGGTTAGTAGAACTTGTGAAAAGCAACTCGGCAGAGACCCGAACAGTTGTTGGATATTGCGTTGGCGTCAAGCTGCAATTAAAGCTCAAGCAACGAACATACGCTGTGTGGT
Source organism: Clostridia bacterium (assembly GCA_017553815.1). Next base: position 11,923 of record JAFZJT010000005.1, on the reverse strand, counting down.
CAACTAAAAAACCCACCATGGATAGTACGCAGTTACAGTAAGATTTCTTATACTTTTGATGTACCAACCATTTCCATTAGGCTTTGGCGATGCTGTATAGTCAAACGCATAATACCACTTTGCACCGGGAGAACCTGTAGCAAAATGAGCGGATTCAATGTGCCCCGAATGATCATATACACTGCCGCCTCCACCATCTATCGGATCAGGCACAATCGAAAAAACGTCGTTATCAAAATCAACGGTAATGCCGTTATCGCTGCCGGGAGCAGTTGTTTGACAATCCGCTTTCGCAGAAACAGCAGAAACAGCAGAAACAGATACGGCAACCGGTGCTATCAAAAAAAGCAAATTTGTTTTATTTTCATTCCAAATCCTCTTTCTATCATTACTTAACTAATCGGCTTGCTGAAAACAACAATATCATTAAAATACTTGTTGCAGTATTTTTTTGCGTTGCTGATACCAAACATATTCTCTAAAACATCGCTTGCAGATGCTCCGAACAAAACAGTCGCAATAATCCCCCAAAGACCGGAATGGAATGATGACATTATGGTTAATGCAGCATTCAAAGCTGCCTGACCGACCTTCAGAAAGATCGCCCGCTCGCATGCGCATAAATCATTAACGCAGCTCACAAACGAAAGAATCTCGTATGAATTCGCATTTTCCTGATAAGTCAGTTTTACTTTATTCGGTATTTGAAGCTGCCAAAGCTTATATGGCCTGCCGCCGATATATTTATTGGTGCACCGATACGCATATTCGTTGTCATGGGAACTGTTTGAATCATCTTTTGAGGGCTCGATTTTATAATCATCTGTCGAAAACATACGGATGTTGATGGAGGTTGTTTCTGCGCCATTGGCTTCCGAAACAACTAAAACACCGGTAATCGAATTATACGATACCTTGATGCCGTTTTCCGTATCCTCTGCTGTTTTAATGATTCCGTTTGTGCTGACCGTGTATGTTTTCTCTCCGCACAAAACACTTTCGCTGCTGTACGCAAGTGAAGATATGCAAACAGAGATCACAATGATCGCAACTAAAATAATACTCAGTTTTTTCTTCATATATTCAATAGTCCTTTCATCCTTGAATAATGATACAGTGGTTCATATTGCTCATCTACATTGTATGGCAAGGTCACAATAGGCGTTGCTCGGATCGGCATATTCTGTTTTTTCTATTGACAGCAAGTATCAAAGCCGACCGTGCTTGGAGAAAATCAAGTTAACACTTCCTGTTGTCTTGGATGCAGTTTCATCCGTATTTGATGCAGCCGCTGCGTGCGGCAAGCAGAAACCGGAGTGCAACAAGCGCACGTCCCCGGCTACAATCATACCCATGAAGGTACAGATAACCGCAACGTAGCTGCCAGTAATGCTGACATATTATAATTATACTATCGCATCGCAAAATTGTCAACCACTTTGTTTTAAAAAGCAAAGCGTTTTATATATTCCCTGTTTTTATTGCATTTTCCGCTATCTTTTGCGTTCCCCCTGTTGACAAGCGGAAAAATAACTGGCATAATGTGCCTTGGCGCCTCGCTCGCCGCATTTTTATTTTATGATGGAGAAAAAATGAAAAAGATCGTTATCGCTCTTGGCGGAAACGCCCTTCAGGAAGCAGGCAAGCCTGCGACCGCGGAAAGCCAGCTCGAGGTTGGAAGGCGCACCAAGACGGCATAAAAACCGCCGACCGCGCTGTAATAAATCGGGAGCGCCCCCGAAGGGAGCGCTCCAAGCAGCCGCTTGATCAAAGCGGCGATATTCTGTTTTTCCTCAGATGAGCGAATTGATGATGCCCATCGAGAAGCGCATGATCGTGAGCGCGTCGCTGACGGTCACGCTGCCGTCGAAATCAACGTCGGCGGATGTAAAGCCCTTGCCCTCGAGCGAGATTAGCCCCATCGAATGGCGCATGGCCTCGAGCGCGTCGCTGACGTTGACCGCCTCGCTCTGATCCGCGTCGCCAAGCAGGGTGTACTCGGCATACACGTTCATATTCTCGGTCACGCTGTCGAACTCCGCGTCCCAGCCGCAGAAGATATAGGTGCCGTTTTCGTTATTCACCACCTGCGGCGCTTCGGGCGCGGTCGCGCCTTCGCCGTAGGGAACGCTGACGCTCGAGAGGAGCACGCCGTCAAGGCCGTAGAAATTGACGGTATACGCCTCAACGGGTTCGCCGCCCGATATCTTCAGAGCGGGCAGGTCGTTGTTTTCGCTGTCGGGCGCGGTGGCGAAGTTGCCGCCTTCAAAGCTGCCTATCTCAACGAGCAGATTGCTCGCAAGCGTGGATGCGCCCGAGGTCTTGCAGTTGATGACCTTGGTGAGCGGGAACTTGGTGGTGGTGAAGTAGAGGCTCTCAACGCCATCGCCGATAGCGAGATAGTTGCAGTAAACGAGCGCGGCGCTCGCGGCGGTGCTTGCGGGGGTGGAGCGGATATAGACGCTGCCGCTCTCGATAACGAGGGAAAGATACGCATAGATGCTGTTACTGCCCGCGTTTATCGTAACGTCGCTGTTAACAAAGCGCACCCTGCCGAAGGTAACGTTCATGCCCTTGGCGTAGTTCCAAAGGTTGTTCGCGCTCTCGTTCTGGATATTGACGGTGGAGTTTTCAACGAGCAGCTCGTTGGTGTTCTCTTCATTCACGCCGCCGATAGGGGTGAAGCCCTGCATATTGATGCCGCAGCTGCCCTGATCGGTGTTGACGACCGCGTTCTTTATCTCGATCGCGTGAGCGCCGTAGATGCAGGGGGGCAGGGTGGAGGAGTTGTTGTTCGTGCGCTCCATGCCGTAGCAGTTCAGCGTTACGTCATGGATATAGAGGAATTCCTCGTTCACGTTCTCGCCGCCGAGCGGGAGGCTGACGCACCTGCCCTTGTGCTGCCGGGCGTAAAGGTTCAGCGTGCCCTCGCCCTCGATGCGGAAATAGCCGTCGCAGCTGCCGCTAAGAACGTCCCTATCCTCGCCGATGACCGCGTTGTCGATATAGCACTCGCCGTTTACGCGAACGGTGCTGTTTGCGGGAAGCAGGATGGGCGCCGCGTGCGCGGAAGCGCTGCCGTAGCTTTCAAGGGTGAGCAGGGGGGCGCCGCCGTTGCCCGCGGGGTCGAACGCCCAGCCCTCCGCCGCGTTTGAAACGGGCGAGGTTTGCGCCGTAAGATCCAAAAGCTCGGTGCGCGCGCGCATTTCGGGCGCGGTCTTCGCCATTACGGGAAGGGCCGCGAACGCCAGAAGCGCCGCAAGGATGATAGCCAATGCTTTCTTCATAATGTTTTTCCTCAGTTTTTTGTTTCGTCGTTTACCGACTGTATAATTATATCACCGATGAGGAAAAGCCGCAACTCCTAGCCGGAGGGGCGTTTAGGGAAAAATGCTGCGATTGACTTCGCATTTTTCCTTTTTGGGGTGTTGCCGCCGCTCGCCGCGGAGGCACCTGCGGAGGGCATCCTGCGAAAAATGCTTCGACCGGCTCCGCGTTTTTCCGTTCGGCGAAGCCGAATTCAGCCAAATTGCTCGCTCCGCATTCTCCAATATAAAATCGGAATTCCGAAAGAATTCCCACCACAATGTGCCGAAGGCACGCTTCATTAGCCGAAGGCGTCTTCATTTTGCTTCATTAGCGAAGCGAATTCATTTATCCACCGTGCTCTTGCAGCCGACAAGCCCAATTTATTAAAAAAAGCTCCGAGAACACCGTGAGCATTCTCGGAGCATACATTCAAACCGGCGGATCAGTCGCCCTTTTGCTTGCTAACGAAGTGCTTGTCTACGTAGGCGCCGGTCAGGGCGGCAACGAAGTCATGAAGCTCGGTCTGATCGAGCATGTTTTCAAAGGTAAGCTTGTGGCTGCCGCCGTCGCTCAAAAGGCCCTTGACGAAGATATGCCCCATGCCGTCGCCGGTGAAGCAAAGGAACTGCTGCTCTCCGTAGGGCTCGGCAATGCGCGCCTCGCCGCTGAGGGTCTTATAGATGGCGGCGAGCCTGCTGATGAAAATGTTGAACCATTTGTAATCGATATCCATCTCGGCCTTGCCGGAGTAATCGCCGCTTCTGACACTAACATAGAGCGTGCCGTTGACGGGCAGCGCGATATCGTCCGGATAGAAGCGGGTGCGCACGGACATGGAAAAGCCGTCGGCGGCAAGAGCGAACTCATCCTCATCATCAAGCAGACGCGCGGCAAGAGCGACGCCCTCTGCGTCGAGCACCTCGTCGAGCGTTTTCTGCATATAACCGGGAGCGTATTCCCTGTAGCCGTGCTTGGGGTAGAAATTGTATGCCTCCCGCCATTTTTCCGCGGGTGTGCCCAGATGCACCTTGGCGACCCTGATGCCCTTGGCGAGCATGGCGGCCTCGATGGCGTTCAAAAGTTCCGTGCCGATGCCGCAATTCTTGAGCTCGGGCGTGACGTAGAGCCGATGCACGAATGCCTCGTCCGTAGCGTCGATCCTGGAGTAGCCGCCGCAGCCGATGACCCTGCCGCTGTCGTCGAGCGCAACGAAGAAAGCGTCGCCCCTGTCGAAATAGTATTTGTTTATATCGAGAAGATCTTCGTTGATCTTCGGCGGGTGTCCGACCGCTTCCTTGGCGCGAAGGATCATATAGATCATCTCGTCCCTATGCTGGACGCCGAAAGGCACAACCTTGAATTTCATATTTACTCTCCAAACTGCGCCGCCGCTTTTTTGAGCATCTCGCGGATCGGAAGCTCGTAGGGGCAGCGCGTTTCGCAAATGCCGCATTCGATGCAGTCGCTCGCCTTGGCCTTGAGCGTATCATAGCGCCCTCGCGCCCAATCCTCGAGACCGTATCTTTCAAGATAGCCCGCGAAGAGGAAAACGCTCGGGATGCTGATGCCGACGGTGCAGGGCGCGCAGTAATTGCAGCGACGGCAGAAATTTCCGGTAAGCTCCGCGCGAATTCTATCCACACGAGATTGAAGCTCATCATCAAGAGGGGAAGAATCCGCGCCGTATTTAGTGTTGGTTTCGATCTCCTCGATGCAGTACATGCCGGGGATGGAAACGGTCACAAGCTCGTTTGCCGCGATATAGCGCAAAGCGGCCTCGCCGTCCTCGATAGCGCCGCCCGCAAAGGGCTTCATCGCGATGAAGGCGATGTTCTTTTCGCGGCATTTTTCAAGAAGATGCTCGCACTGGCTCTCAACGATATTGTAGGGAAACATGATGCTCTCCACCCAATCGAGCTCGAGCGAGCGCTCGAAAACGGCCAATGAATGCGCTGTGATGCCGAGATGATCTATTTTTCCCGCTTCCTTGGCCTCCATGAGCGCCTCAAGCGCGCCGCCCGGAGCGAGTACCGCGTCGAGCTGCTCCATAGTCGGGTTATGCACCTGATAAAGGTCGATACGATCGGTGCGAAGGTTATTTAGGCTTATGCCGATATCCTTTTCCATGCCAGCCTTATCGCGCGCCATGCTCTTGGTGGCAAGGATGAACTTCTCCCGCCTGCCGTCGATGGCCTCGCCGATGTATTCCTCGCTCACCGTGTAGCCGCGCGCGGTGTCGATATAGTTTACGCCGCATTCGATGAGCTTATCGAAAAGCGCCCTCGCGCCCTCCTTTTCAATGCGCTGGATGGGTATTCCGCCGAAGCCGACGCGGGAAACCTCAAGCCCCGTTTTTCCGAAAGTTACATATTGCAAAATTTTGCCTCCGTTATCACAACTTTTACTTATCGCAATTCATAATTTTATATTTGCAAACCAAGGTCTAAAACTTCTTTCCGCTCCATTTGTCGAGAAGCGCCCGGATATCCATGATAAAATCTTCCTTATTCTTATTGCTCGCGCCGCCATAGGTGCGTGTGAGCGAATGCAGACGCTTCGCCGCCTCGATAAGCTCCCTTTCAAGGTTCTTCGCCTTAACAGCGCCCTTGGAGGCGTAGTCCGCATCGAGCGAGCCGCCCTTATCCTCGGACTTCTCGTTGTGATGCTTATCGGTCTTGACGGGTATGCCCTCGGTGATGCGGACGAATTCGTTTTTGCCTATATCGAACTCCGTGCCGCTGTAGGGCGCGAAGGTCTCGTAGCCGTATTCATCATGAAGCAGAGCCGCGAAGCTTCCGCATACGGTGTCCTCGCCGTGATTCAGAAAAACGCGCTTGGGCTTTTCGGTGAAGCCCTTGAGCCAGTTTATAAGCCCGTCCCTGTCCGCATGGCCGCTCGAGCCCTCGAGGAAGGCTATCTCCGCATGCACCGCAATGCTCTCGCCGAAGAGCTTAACATGCTCCGCGCCGTCCAATAAAAGCCTGCCGAGCGTGCCCTCGGTTTGATAGCCGACGAAGAGTATCGTGCTCTCGGGTCGCCAGAGATTATGCTTCAGGTGATGGCGTATCCTGCCGCCCTCGCACATGCCGCTTCCCGCGATGATGACTTTCGGAGCCTCGTCGAAATTGAGCGCCTTGCTCTCCTCCGCGGAAACGCTCGGCTCAAGCCCCTTGAAGTACAGCGGGTTGATGCCATGCCGAAGAAGCTCGGAGGTCTCCTCATCGAAGAATTCGGGGTCGGACTGCAAAAAGATGCTCGTTGCTTCCTCGGCAAGCGGGCTGTCCACAACAACGCGGAAGTTTTCATGCCCTTTGATGCGGTTTTGAAGCTTCGCAAGACGGATGAGGTAGAGGATCTCCTGCGTTCTTCCGACGGCGAAGCTTGGGATGACCACGTTGCCGCCGCGATCGAGCGTGCGCTTTATGACCTCGGCAAGAAGGCCGACATGGTCGCACTCGATGAACTCGTGCAGACGGTCGCCGTAGGTGGATTCGAGCATGAGATAATCCGCCTCTTTGACGGGCGAAGGATCCTTCAAAAGGGGCTTGTTGATATTGCCGACGTCCCCGCTGAAAACGAATTTTTCGGTGACGCCGCCCTCACTCAGCCAAACCTCGATCGCGGCGGAGCCGAGAAGATGCCCAACGTCCGTAAAGCGGATCTCAACGCCCTCTGCGATGCGGAGCCTTTCGCCGTAATCCGCGGGGCGAATGAGCTTCAAAACCTTTTCGGCGTCCTTGAGCGTGTAGAGCGGCTCGACGGTTTCGCCGTCCGAACGCTTGCGCTTGCGGTTCTTCCACTCGGCGTCCGACTCCTGTATATGCGCGCAGTCGCGAAGCATTATATCGGTAAGGCCGCAGGTCGCGCGCGTTGCGTAGATCGTGCCGCGAAAGCCCTGTTTATATAGAAGGGGAAGATTGCCCGAATGATCGATGTGCGCATGCGTCAAAAGCACCGAGTTTATCTCGGAAGCGTCCACGGGGAGCTTTTGATTCTCAAAAACGTCGCGCCCCTGCTCCATGCCGCAGTCCACGAGCAGCTTCTCGCCGCCGACCTCGATAAGCGTCATACTGCCTGTTACCTCGCGGGCCGCGCCCAAAAAAGTTATCTTCATCGCCGTTCCTCCATATATATATTGCTATTATAATTCATTTTGATTGAAACCGCAACGGTTTTTTTCGCAACGCCTTGTTTTTCTGTATCTATGTAAAACGAGCATATCAAAAAACCCGCCGAAGCGTTCGGCGGAGTTTAGATGATGCAGTATTCAGCTTATCAGCGGTTTTAACCCAGCCGACATATCGAGATAGCCGAATTTCAGCATGAATAACATAACCAAAACGAAAACGGCAACATCAGCAAGCAGGATCAGCCACCACTTTTTAAGGAAAGGTTTTATGGCTTGATGGTATCTTGAAAGAAACATCGCCATGATGCCTCCGCCGATTGAGAACACCCAAATATTCATATGAAACGAACGCTTGATTGAGAACAGGAAAAAAACCGCGAAAACCATGAACAAGGTTTCCTCAATGAAAAGAAGAATGCCATTAGTTATACTGTTGTTCTTCATTATCAACACCTTTCCTAACGCTGACAAATGCAACGTTACCAATCAATGCAGATTTAATATACATTGGGATGCCAACTATAACTGTAGTCGGCGGGAACCCGTATAAAATCATCATTCCACGGCGTATAGCCTGGATAATAAGAATGACTTTCGAAAATGCTGGAGAAATATACAAACTCGATTTTAACTTTGCCGATAGAACTGTTATTGTAGGCATCATTGAAATCCCATTTTTCGAGATGAGAAAAGACAAGAACAAGAAAGCTCAAACTCAGACCGATAACCCTGCAATTGAAGCACTTCCACTGGGCAAACTGAATGCTTTAGCGAGTTTTACCGCCAATGCCGGAGTGAGAGCCGCTATTCCATAATCTATCCCCTCTGAGATTAACCAAGATTTTATTTCGGAAAGCGGAGTGGAGCCATTATAGAAAACATGAAGACCAGAGGTCATATCACGAGAAAAATATACAATGCGGCTGAGCGTTATATCACCAACCGGATTGACCCAACCGGTTCTTGTTAACTCTAACGTTCCCCCATTTGGCGCATAGATCCCGCCGCCTGAAGTAGGATAATCGGGAACGATAGCAGATGGTGCATAATCATCATTTAATAATGAAAATGAATTCATTTCGCAAGCTTGGCCGGCAAGCTGCTTATATGCCGATGATACGGCTTGAGCTTTTGCTATCGGACTAAAAAATGTCAGCATAGTTGCAGCAACAAGAATAATAGCGCATACAGATAAGGGATTCTTTTTCATAAAACAGTTCCCTTCTTCTTGTAAAGTCTATGAAAAGCTACGGAAAGTATGCAGCATATTTCATATCGTCTACATTATACCATAAACAAGCATGATATTCCACCCTGTTTTGTTAATTCTTTGTGACATTTCATTTGTACTCATAGTTTTCACGCAGGGGGTAGCAATATTCGGCTTTCGCCGAGCTAAATAAAAAACGCCTTTCGGCGTTTTTTGCTTTTGATTACAACGGTTTTTTCCGATGCTCCATCTTCAGCGCCTGTGAAATCGGCTTATAGATGAAGAAGGTTACGAGCGAAACGAGCGCGCCCTTGATAAGGTTGAACGGCGCCACAGCCCACATAACGAGAGAGCCGACGCTATTTATGTTTGAATTCACCTTCGTACCCATCGCAACGATGGTATCCACGGGCATGTGGAACAGCACGGCGAATTTCGGGATCAGGTAGAAGGCGTTGAAGGCGCTTCCGAAAACGGTCATAACGAGCGTACCCGCGATAAGTCCGATGAGCGCGGACTTGCGGCTCGGTTTCGCGTGGTAGATGATGCTTGCGGGAAGCACGAAGGTGCAGCCGATGATGAAGTTTGCAAAATCGCCCACGAACGCGGTGGAGGTGCCCTTGAGCATTATCTTGAGCACGACCTTGATGAATTCGGCGATAACGCCGTAGATGGGACCCATGAAGAAGGTGCAGATCAGAACGGGGATCTCGCTGAAATCGAGCTTATAAAACTCGGGCGCGATGAAGATGAGTGGGAACTCAAGCAGCATCAACACCGCCGCCATGCTCGAAAACAGCGCGGTGTAGGTTATTCTTCGCGTGCGCTCGAGCTTTCGGATGCGATCCTTGAAAAGATAACGCTGAAAGACGAAGGCGATGAAGGCAACGCCTATCGTTATCGCGAGGGCGGTCAGGATAAAGCTGACGTTTTCACGCGCTTTATCGAAGGTTTCGTTGATAAAATTCATTTTTTCCTCCTAAGAAAAGAAATAGCCCGAAGAAGCATCTTCGGGCAGAATAACAGGACAAGATAGAAAAATATTAAAGTTTTCTCCTTCTTCCATCCGGACTTATGCGCAAAAACGCACTCACCGTCGGTTCCGGAATTCCACCGGATCGGCGAGCCGAAAACTCAGCCCGTTCGCGGACTTTAACCGCCGGTAGGGATTTTCACCCTGCCCCGAAGTGGGATCATTATAGCATAGTCTTATGAAATTTTCAAGCCGTTCGGCGCGGCGCGGAGGGGAAACGGGAAATATTTGAGAAAAATTCCCGGTATTTTTATTGGGCGAAAAACACTTCGAGCTTTTCATTCGTTATATGTGTGAAAGCTCGATGAAAGGAGAGCGCAAATGGTAACGGAGCTGTACACCGTTTATCGAACGGAACTGTTGAAATACTGCCGCTCGCTCTGCGGCAGCACGGCGTTTGCCGAGGATCTCGTGCAGGAAGTCTTTATCAAGGCGCTTTCAAATCTCGGCACACTCGAGGAGCTGAACGAAAAGCAGCGCAGAGCGTGGCTGTACAGGGTCGCGAGAAATCTCTTCTATGATGTCTGCAGGCGGCAAACCATGGAAAAGAAGCATCGCATTCAGCAGGAGGAGGCTTCTGAGGGCGTATTTTCGCAGGTCGAGACCGCTATGATAATCTCCAAGCTTCCGCCGGACCTCTCCGCCCTTTTCATAAAACGCTATTTCGAGGGCTGGAACTCAAACGAGCTTGCCGAGGAATATGGGCTTTCGCTCTCGGGAGTGCGCGCCGCGCTGAGCCGCGCAAGGAAGCTCCTGAGGGATGAACTTTCGATCAAAGAATGACTTGGAGGACATAACAATGAAAAAGAAGATCAATACCGCCGTATGCGACGCGCGAAAAGTCGGCGAAGAGAGTCTTGCGGGCTTTGAGCAGATTGAAATCAACACCGCTATGCTGATTGTTGACGGTAGAAGCAAGGCGCTTTTGAACAAATACTCCGTTGCCGTGAACGCCGCGAGCGTTATCGAGCTTCCGGATGAAAACGCGAGGCTTCAGAATATTAACGGCAAGCACGAGATCGGGCCCGATGCGGACGGAAACAGCGTGTTTCTGATCGCCAACGGCAGGCTGACGCTCGCAAACGGCAGCCTTGAGGCCGCAAAGAGCTATCTTTCCATCATGGTCAACGGCGAGGTGCTGATGCCCAAGAGCTTCATGGGGCAGCTTACGAACCTCACCGTGAACGGCGACATAGAGTATTATCCCGACGGCGCCGCCATCCTCAAGGAGAACACGGTCATAGACGAGCTGTTCGTCAAGCGAGCGAAGAATAAGCTCTACTACTGCAGCGGCAAGCTCTTCTTCCTCGACGCCGAGGTCGCTTCCCAAATCACCGAGAGCGGCATTGGTTTCAGCGCAGATTCGGTAGTTATCGCCGAAGGGCTCGTCGATAAGCTCGTTCGGCAGATCGACGAGGAAGCCGAGCTCATAACCGTTCCCGACGGAACGCGCGTTGTTGACGGCGATCTTGAGCTCAATGCAAAAGCCGTAAAGAAGTACGGAACCAAGCTCTTTATCTGCGGCGACGTTTCGATCGACGACGCTTCGGCGCTCGCCTCCGTCGAGTATCTAAATGCTCGGGGCGCCGTAAAGCTGAACAAGGCGCTTGCGGCGGCGTTCGACGAGCTCGACTGCGCTTACGACGAGCTCAAAATCATTGACCCCGACGCGGGCTATATCTGCGAGCGCCCGATAGTCAAGATCGGTTCCGCCGCGCTCAACCGGCATCCGAACGGGCTCTACGTTACCGACTGCGCGAAGGTGATGCTCGATAAGTCGCTTGCTCCGAGCGAGATCATGGCGAAGCTGCATATAAACGATTGTGCAGTTATTGTATGCACCAAGGAGCAGGAGGACGCCGTGAATCTGATCGCCGTGGAAGTGGCGAATATCTGCACCGCCGATGAGGCCGAAGCTGAGGACGGCGGCGATGAGGATATCGTTCGCATAAACGCAGCAGAATACAGCCTGTGAGCACTCATCACAACCGCTGGATAATAACAATAAGTGCCGCCACGCGTTCAAGCGCGGGGCGGCATTTTCATCGGTATTAAAACGGCAAGCGGCCATAAGACAATGCCGTTTACTGCGGATCGTCCGCATAATTGGTGTATCTCGCTATCTCCGGCACCCACATGACCTTGATGTTCTGCGTGGCGCCGTTTCGGTGCTTGGCAACGTTGATATACGAGGTGTTGTCGCCGTCCATCGCTTCCTGCGTTTCGGGATAGGTGGCGGGGC
>JAFZJT010000040.1 GCA_017553815.1 Clostridia bacterium | reverse complement strand
GTTCTCCCGTCGCCCTCGCTTCCTTTTCTTTCAGCATTTGAGTGCTGTTTGTCAAGGGCGGCGATGACCGTAAGACGACACCGACACAATTGCCAAATTCAGACTTGACTTTTAATAGTTAGTCTTTGTTTTGTTGTTCGATTTATAGGATGCAGACAAACTACATAGTTGCTCCCGCCTCACTATAAAATTAGAAATACAGACTAATGAGTGTACCTGGTTGAACATGTGCAACACGGCTAAGCTTATACGGTATCAGAAACTAAAAACTTGCACATGATTTCTACCTCCCCCTTAATAGCATAACACTATGATTGGATTAGTTAAAACAGTCTCTTTAATATCAGCGATGTTTGAGGCGTATCACGAACGGGATAGCCGCGAAGTTGCTCCCGAAACCGACGGATTCGAGCGGATGCGATAAATCGAATATGCAAAAAACGCTCCAATTCACATATTCTGCGTTTCACATTTGATTAAACGCCGAAATAATGGTATACTGATTATGTAAGGAGATAACAACAATCATAGAAACGATGCACCTAATAAAACTTGGCAGTATTCAGCACAGGATTTTGTGAACCCTTACCTAACAATATTCCGAATCGTTTGATGCTGAAAGCTTATTCTTTATTAAGGATGCGGATGGCAATGGGAAATTCCCTCCCCCTGTAAGAGCTGTTCTCGCTTATCCGATAGGAGATGATGGAGGAACTGGAAGAACGAGCAAGACCTCCATGCAATGGTTTGCCGGAAACAAGCAGATTCCGGGCAAAGGCACAGGAACGGATCCATGCTACGATCAGGTTCTGCCGTCGGTTATTGAGATCATTGGGAAAAAGAAGATCAGGCTCCATGGCTTGATAAAGAAAGAGTGACGAATGATCACGCTTTCCGCGCCGATCCGAGGTTTTATCGCATCTGCGGCGCCGAATAATATCACGCAAAAGAGAAGTTCCGGCGGTCATTGCAGAGGCAATCAAGCCTCTGCCCTGTATATGAGATCCGCGGCATAATCGAATGCAAAATATTTGCCACCTCCCAAAGGGGGGTGGCAAATTTTGTGATAACGGTTATCGCATAGTGATTATCGCAGATTTCATCAAATGGCTTTGGCCGAGACGTCGCTGCCGCACTCACCGCGGGAGCAGGGCAAGCGCCAGCGCGAGCCTCATTCCGATAAACAGCACGGCCGCAAGCAGCGCGGTGTTGTAAAGAAGCTTGCAGCTGCGCTCGATATCCTTCGGCTCGATGCTGCGGATGGGATCGCCGATGGTCTTTTTCATGTGGACGATGCCGCGATAGCTTGCGCTGCCGCCGAGCTGAACGCCGAGAAGACCCGCACAAACGGACTCCGTCTGACCCGAATTGGGACTCTTGTGGTTGTATCTGTCGCGCCTAAAGAGCTTCCAGCCGTTTGAAACGTTGAAATTGAGTATAAAGCCGCTGATAAGCATGATAAGCGCGCTTATCCTTGCGGGGATGAAATTGAAAACGTCATCGGCTCTTGCGGGGATGAGCCCGAAGTTATTATAGGGCTCGTCCACATAACCGATCAAGGAATCCATAGTGTTCACTGCCTTATAGAGCCAACCGAGCGGCGCGCCGCCGAGCACAAGGAAGATGAGGGGCGCAACACTGCCGTCGCAGGTGTTTTCGGCGGCGGTCTCAACAGCGGCGCGGATGACGCCGGATTCGTCGAGAGCGTCGGTATCCCTGCCGACTATGCGCGAAACATAGTGCTTTGCCTTGGCGATATTGCCGCGCTTGAGCGCACGATAGACCTTCATGCATGCGTCGCGCAGCGCTTTTGTCGCAAGGATCTGCCAGCACATGACGGCTTCAACGGCAATGCCGAGGATGGGCGTGAACGAGTAGCAGAGCCATAGAATACCTGCGGGTACGCCGAAGCAGATCAGCGCAACCAAGAAAAACATAACGCCGCCGCCGGCTATCTCGCTGCCGCGGGTCTTTGGAAACAGCTTGCGAAAAAGCTTCTCAAGCGCTTCGATAAGCTTTCCGATGAGCATCACGGGATGGGGGAGACCCTCGGGATCTCCGAAGAGCATATCGATGATAAATCCTAAAAAGATGGCTATTAGCGGAAATATTAGTTTAGCAAAAGGCGTCATTGACATTCCCTCCGAAAGTTGATTGCTGCTCCCGAATCGGTGATCATCCGCATTGCCGACCTCAGCGGGCACGGAAGACCTTCCGCGTAAAGAACCGATGAAGAATAACGTAAAACCGACCTGTTAGCCGGGAGCAATTCAGCGCCTGTTTCCTATTTTAACAGTATTTTTGCAAAGAATCAAGTATTATATGCGGAATTGTACTGCAAATGGTCGCTTTTTAATACTTTTTTGGGAAAAGCAAGTCCGTTTTTGGGCTTTTTGAGCCATGAAGCACCGTGAATAATGGGACGGAGGCCTTTTCGCAAAAGAGTTCGCCTGCTTGGCGTCACTACCACTCTTTTGCGGGAACTGCGATGAAGGCGCAGATTTTAACGCGGCTTCGAGTCCCCTATGAAATACCGCAAATCAAAACACCCCGAAAGGGGGTGATTTGATTTGGAGCGGGAAACGGGGCTCGAACCCGCCACCTCCGCC
>JAFZJT010000039.1 GCA_017553815.1 Clostridia bacterium | reverse complement strand
TGCCCGCTTACGGTTGCTGATATACACAAAATCGAAAAGAGCTTTATAAAGAATCTGCTCGCTCAGTATCATGAGCGCATAGAGTACCCGCAGAATAGGTCGAGCATTGAAGCCGCTTCAGAGCACGCGCCGAAAACCGAACAAACGGATGATAAAGATGCATAATTTCGAACACTGTAAAAAACATATTTCCATCGAAACAGAGGGTGTCATCGAGTCCTTTGAGCATACAGAGGCCGTTCGCATCGCAGCGCTTGCAGTGCTTGAAGCGGAAGAGGTTCACGGCAGATATCCGTGCATCATTCTTACAGACGACGATACCATCCATGCTTGCAACCGCGCTCATCGCGGCGTTGATAGGCCGACCGATGTTTTGAGCTTTCCTGCAGATGAAGGAGAGGAGCTTCTGACCGCGCCCGACGGCTTCCTTGGGGATATCATGATCTCGGTTCCCACCGCCGAAAGGCAGGCGAAGGAGCTTGGGCATTCAACCTCGCGCGAGATCGCTTTTTTAACGGTGCATGGAATGCTGCATCTGCTTGGATACGACCATATAGACCCTGGCGACGAGGCGCTTATGCTCGAACGTCAGCGCGCGATAATTTCAATTATTGAGGATAGATTTATGAAAGAAAGAAGAATTGATGAAATGATAGACCTTGCGCTTACTGCGCGTGAGCGTGCCTATGTGCCGTATTCGCATTTTCGTGTCGGAGCGTGTCTTCTTGGCAAAAGCGGGACATACTATCTCGGTTGCAATATAGAGAACGCATCCTATTCGCCAACCAACTGCGCCGAGAGAACCGCAATTTTCAAGGCGGTATCAGAGGGTGAAACGGAGTTTTCTGCGATAGCCATCGCTTCCGACAGCGAGAGCTTTACCTATCCTTGCGGCGTCTGCCGCCAAGTCCTCTCAGAATTCTGCACTGCAGATATGCCCGTTATCTGCGCCAATAAGGACGGGGAGCATACCGAAACAACGCTCGGAGAACTGCTCCCGATGGCATTTTCCAAGGAGGATATGGAATAATGAGCTACCGTTCGGGTTTTTATTCCATTATCGGTTCACCGAACGTGGGAAAGTCAACGCTTATGAACCGTATGGTGGGGCAAAAGATAAGCATCGTTTCCGACCGCGCTCAGACCACGCGCAACCGCATCACCGGCGTTGTTTCGCGCGAGGGTTATCAGCTGATTTTTCTTGACACGCCAGGCGTGACCGCGCCAAAGAATCGCTTGGGCGAATACATGGTCAAGTTAGCGTACGACACGATAAGCGAAGTGGACGCGGTGCTTTTGATGTTTGACGCATCCATCGGTATACGCGAGAAGGATGAGCTGCTCTTAAAGCTCATCTCAGAAAAATGCGGCAAAACGCCCGTCGTTGCCGCGATAAACAAGACCGATCTTGTGAGCCTCGGCACGATCGACGAGATCACCGAACGGCTCTCAAGGGAAAACTTCATCTCCCATATCCTTCCCATCAGCGCAGAGAGCGGCAGAGGAGTGGATAAGCTTGAAGCGGTGCTCAAGGAGTATACAGTCGAGGGGCCGCAATACTATCCCGATGATATGGTGACGGATCAGCCCATGTGGGCGATATGTGCAGAGATGATACGCGAAACGGCGCTCAAGCTTCTGCACGACGAGATACCGCATGGCATCGGTATCGGCATCGATAAGATTCAGCTCCGCGATGACGGTATCCATGATGTGTTTGCAACCATATACTGCGAGCGCGAATCGCACAAAGGCATAGTTATCGGCAAGGGAGCTGCAATGCTCAAGAAGATCGGCTCGAACGCAAGGCGTGAAATTGAGTGGCTTTTCGGAACGAAGGTCAATCTCCAGCTTTATGTCAAGGTTCGCTCCGATTGGAGGAACAGCGCCTCGGCTCTTCGCGAGTTCGGTTTCGACCCGAATTTCTGATCAGGTAT
>JAFZJT010000038.1 GCA_017553815.1 Clostridia bacterium | reverse complement strand
CCGCTGCTGTCCAAAACATGAAAAGAATAGCGCGTATCCTTTGGAAAAAGGAGCGCCGCTCTTTTTCCATGCTGCTTCGCCGAGCTATGCGCTTTTTATATGGCAAAACCCGCTGTATCGCGGGGTTTGTCAGTAGTCTGAAGGACGGCTCTCGCCGTCCTTCTTCACAATATAGGGGTATCACAGAACATATATACTCTTGTCAATCCACATCGAAATCGATGATCGCGCCGGTGACCGCGTTAATCTCGACCGAGTATTCACGGCCGTTCGCCTCGAACTCGATCTCGTAAACCATGATGCCGTCGTCCTCATCGAGGTCGATCTCAAGGTCGCGCACCTGCGATTCGGTAACGCCCGCCCGCTGGAAGGCTATGGTCTTGGCCTGCGCTTCGGAGATGAGGTTGCCTCCGAGCGGAGGGTTCGTGGGCTGAGGCTGCGCGTCGTCATCGGCCTCGCAGTTGTAGTAGAGCACATTGCCGTTGATCGCATCGACCTTGACCTCGTACTCGTTGCCCCTCGCGTCAAACTCCACATCATAGATCATCCTGCCGTTCTCGCGCTCGAGCTCGACCTCAACGTTCCTCGCCT
The DNA here is from genome assembly GCA_017553815.1 of Clostridia bacterium. The sequence continues at coordinate 2,959 of JAFZJT010000038.1, read as the reverse complement.
CGCTCGCGCTGATGCCCGCACGGTTGAAGGCGATGCTCTTTGCTGCCGCCTCGCCGATGTAGGTAGGCTGGGGCGTGGGCTGCTGCGGCTGATTGGTGGGTCTCGGGGTGCTCGTGGGTCTCGGCGCGTTGGTGTAACCGGGCGCGTCGTCGTCCACCTCCATATCGAACTCAAGCACCGCGCCGGTGATCGCGTCGATATCCACGTCGTATTCATAGCCCCTTGCCTTGAACTCAACATCGTAAACCATTCTGCCGTTCTCGCGCTTGAGCTCGACCTTTACATACGTCGCCTCGCTCGGAGAGATGCCCGCTCTGCCGAAGGCGATGCTCTTTGCCGCCGCCTCGCCTATATAGCCGGGCGCTTGGGTGGGGGTGGGGTTCGGATTCGGGTTCGGGTTCGGGCTGGTTCCCGGCGCGTTGGTGGGCCGCGGCGCGGGGGTGACTATCAGATCCATATCGAATTCGAGCACGTTTCCGTTTATCGCATCCACGTCGATATCGTATTCAAAGCCGTTTGCTCTGAACTCAACGTCGTAAACCATCCTGCCGTGATCGTGTTCAAGCCTGATCGAAAGCGCGTACACGTTCTGCGCGTCGACCTGCGCCCGCTCGAAGGCGATTCGGCTTGCGGCTTCCTCGCCGATATAGTTCGGAACGGAGGTGGGCGTTACGGCGGGAGCGCTCGTCGTACCGGGGTTCGGCTGATAGCCTATCGGATCCATATCGAACTCGAGCACCTCGCCGGTGATCGCGTCCACGTCCACGTCGTACTCATTGCCCCTTGCCTTGAACTCGATATCGTAGACCATTCTGCCGTGGTCATGCTCGAGCTTGACGATGCAGCCCGTCACTTCGCTTTCACTTACGCTTGCACGCTCGAAGGCGATGCACTTTGCCTCGGCTTCGCCGATGTAGCTCTCGGATCCGCTCGAGGGGGCGGGATCTATCGGGTTTGTGCCTCCGTCCACGGGCTCGATCTCAAAGTCGATGACCTCGCCGGTGACCGCATCGATATCCAGATCGTACTCCATGCCCTTGGCGATGAACTCGATCTCGTAGACCATCCTGCCGTGGTCGAAGTCCAGCTCGCACACGATGGGCGTGGCGACCTCGGTCTCCTTAACGCCCGCATGATCGAGCGCGATCTCGATGGCGCGCTCCTTGTCGATATAGGCGTTCTCGCTCGGCAGGCCTTCGTTGATCCTGCCGTCTTCGGGGTTGAGTCTGCCGTACTTGGTGTAAAGAAGGTTCAGCTCATTGATGCTCAGTCCCGCTAGCTGCTCGAAGGTGTACCTCGGAGCGGCGGCGATGATGCTGTAGATAAGCTGCGCCTTGCCCGCGGTGATGCCGTAGCGGTTTGCAAGGCTCTCCATATCCTCGCGGGTATCGGCGGTCTGACTGATGACCGCGCCGCCGCCCGTCGCCGCAAGCGCCGCTTCTATCTCATCGACAAGCCTGCGCTGCAGCTCCATCGCCTTTTCGGCGTCGGTATTGCCGACCGTGATAAGGATGGAGTTTGCGATCTCGCTGAGGTAGCCGTTTCTGAGCATGGAGCCGATGAGCGCATTCACCGCAACATCGATGCCGCTGTCCACAAGATCCATATTGCCGACAACCTTCGCGGCATCGTCGTTGAGTGCCTTCACGGCAAGCACCTTTTCCTGCTTATTGATAGAGATCTCGATGCTGGGGTTTACGTCCAGCGAGACCGTTGTATAAACCTCTCCGCCCCTTCTGGCGTTGCTTGCGAGCACTCCCATGGTGCCCGCGAACACGAGCAGCAGCGCAGCAGCGGCGGCAGCGAGGGCGATGAAGCGCGTTTTTCTGCTTCTTGATTTCTTTTCCATTGGGATCACCCGTCCTTTCTGATTATTACAGCAGGGGAGAACGGACTCGAGCACATCCGGCGTTGCCGCCTCGTAGGCCTTCTTGATCCTTAAATTCAGCTCTTTTTCGCTCGTTTTCATGGCCTTTCCCTCCATTAATGCTCTAAGCTTTGGCGCAGCTTTGCGAGTGCGCGCCTGTATTTTGAAATCACTGTCATCAGAGGCATATCCAGTATCTCGGCTATCTCGCGGTGTTTAAAGCCGGCCACCGCGTGCAGCACTACGATCCTGTTTTCCTCCTCCGAAAGGAGGCTCATACAGCTTCTTATCATCAGGCGATCCTCCGGAGAAAGGCCCGATTCCTCGGCAAAAGCCCTGTCCCAATCCTCGTCGGCTTCCGTGCTTGAAGCGAAGCGCTTTCGCTCCCTCAGCTTCATGAGGCAAAGGTTTTTGGCGATCGTGATGATCCACGCAAAGGGCTTGCCGCACGGCGTGTAAGCCCCCGCCGAGGTGAAGATGTTTACAAAACAGTCGTGCAGCACGTCCTCCGCATCGTGCACGGAGCGAAGCACGCTAAGCGCATAGCTGTATACGGAGGCGCTTGCGATCGAATAAAGCTCGCTGAGCGCTTCACTGTCCCCATCCTTGATGGCTATCAGGCAGTTTTCAGCCGTGATATCATCGTTGTGGGGAAGCACCGTATCGGTTTTCAACGCTATGGACTGCATACCGTTTTATCCTCCTTCGTCATGTTAATGGACGGATGCGCAAAAATATTGCGTATGGAACGAAAAAAAGAGAAAAATATATTAAATCGACCGACAAACCGCCCGAAAAACCGGGCAAGCCGCAATAAAGCGGCGCTGCCGAGCCGTGAGTATTATTATAGCACTTTATAAATGGGTTTTCAAATGCAGAAATGCCGCACGGGGGCGGCATTTCTGCATTTGTCAGTATTGTTACGTTAAATAAATAAGCCTTTAACAAACTCAAACAGCTTCGTTAGTGCATAGCCGGTCATTTTTGCTACAGAATAACCAAACTCCGTCAGTAATGCCCTAATGAAGGATTCTTTTGAGTCTATTGTTTTAGACTGCCTTTTCCAATATGCTTTCTCCTGAATATCAAGAT
>JAFZJT010000037.1 GCA_017553815.1 Clostridia bacterium | reverse complement strand
GAGCGCCGCCTTGCCAAGGCGGAGGTGGCGGGTTCGAGCCCCGTTTCCCGCTCCACTATTTAAACACTCCCGAATGGGAGTGTTTAAATAGTGGCGGCTTTTTCAAAGGGGATCGAAGCCGCGTTAAAAAATCGCGCCAGTGACGCGATTTTAGCGGCTGGAATTTTTCGGCGCAGGGCGAATTTGAGCGGTTTGAGCGAGCCATGAGACCCGATGTGCGAAAAATGAGCCCCGTTTCCCGAAGCATCAAAGGTGATCGAAATCTCTCTACCGAAGAAGAACGGTGGGGGAGGACGAAAACCGTGATAGAAAAAACACAACTTAATACGGCACCATAGCCAAGCGGTAAGGCAGCGGTCTGCAAAATCGCCATCTCCAGTTCGATTCTGGATGGTGCCTCCAGAAAAAAGCACGCGTGAGCGTGCTTTTTTCAATGAAGTCGCCCCTTCGGGGCTAATGAAGGAATGAACCCGCTTCGCCAATGAAGATGCACCTGCGGTGCTGATTTATTGGGGCGCCTTTGCTTCATTAGAGAGCGAAGCAAACGTCCTAATTAGGCGCGACAGCGCCGTCTTCATTAACGAGCGAAGCGAGTAGTCTTCATTATATTGCAAATTCACCGTACTTTTCTAAACTATACCTCTTACGGATCAATCTCCAAGTTCAACTTCGTATTCCCGGCGGTTATCTCCACCCAATATGTGAAATTCCTCCATCCGCCGAACCTAAGCTCGACATCCGTGCTCTCTCCTGCCTTGAGATCAACGCTTTTCGTGTCCATTCCGGCAAGATTATCCATGCTCTGCCTGCTTATAAGCCGAACCTCGACCGTTTCATCCTTGGTGGAGATAAGTTCCAAAACGATACGGTTCGACGGCTCATTGCTGTCCTCAAGCTCGATTCTTTTAACATCTATCCGAACGCTTGATTCGCTCTCGAACTTATGCTCGAGCGTAAATGCGCCGCTCCTGTTCTTGAAGACCCCGCAGTAATAATCATAGGGGTAATAGCTCCAAGAATCGGAGATAAGATCCATAAGCTTTTCGGGCGCATCAAGCAGCTTGCCGCTTCCGTAATGCCCGTCAACACGGCATATTCCGTTCCAATTTGGGTCGATTCGGTAGATATCGCTCGGCGTTTCAAGCCAAACCGTGCCCAGCTCCGCATGAATCTCGTCTGATTGTGGATCAAATGCTTCATCGGTCAGCTTTTCGACCGTTTCCCCGGTTTCGTTTGCATTTTCGAGTCCGTGCATTATCGCCGAAGAAAGCTCGCAGGTCGGGATAAGCTTATTCAGCGTTCCCCAGCCGTCCCAACTAACGAGAATGAGGTTTATCGAGGTGTCTTCGCCTTCTTCATACGGCGAATCTGTATCGGTTTTTACGTCAGAATTGTTCTCCGATGAAGCCGTGTTTTCCGTCTCATCCTGCTTCTGCGGATCGCTGTTATCACTTGAGCAGGCAGCAGCCGAAAAGATAAGTAGAATTACTGCAAGTAATAAAGCTGTTGTGCGTTTCATTTTTATCACCAATTATATTCATCCGCAAGGTCGAATTCCCTCACCGAGCCGCCATAATACTCATAAACCGCGTTCCCTATGCCGATATAGAGCCTGCCGTTATAAACGGTCTGATAGGGGATCGTTTGATAGTCGTAGTCCTGCCAAATCCTGTCCATT
>JAFZJT010000036.1 GCA_017553815.1 Clostridia bacterium | reverse complement strand
TTCCGTTGTAGATAGTGAACTCCCTGAAGGAAACGTAGTTCTGTGCATTCGCGTTTTCGCTGTAGCGCACCGCTTTATATTCGGCAAGCTTAACGCCTTCATGGTCGAAAGCTTCGATAACGGTGGAGTAGTTTTGACCGTAAAGGACCGTTTGATAATAAACGATTTCTCCGTCAACAGCGTAGCTGCTGATGTAACCGCCGTCAACGTCGATTCCGATTTTATGAAGATACATATCGGGCGTGACATAGAATATGCCCTTGTAGTACGAGCGAAAATACAGATTTCCGTTTGAGCATTTTAGCTCATAGATGCTGTGGGAAGCGTTTTCGATAAGCACGGAGATCTCGCCCGTATCAAGGTTCACGCTCTTCAGCGAGTATTTTTCGGCGTTTGAATACCAATTTCCTTTGTAGGAAGAGTAATAGATCACCGGCCCGTCCGCCGCCACGGAAACGACCGTTTCATCGGTGCTCACGAAGCGCTCTATCCGCCCCGTTTCAAGCTCGAAACGGTATAGCCCGCTGTCCTGACCCCAGCAATACCAGTTGCCTGGCATATACACGTAGCCGTCGTAGGCGCCGCCGTTAAAATACAGCACATCGTTAAGCGCGGGTCCGCTCCTTGCGAAAGATTCCCCGTTAAAGCTGAATATTCCGCTCAATTCGTTCATTATCGCATAGACCTTGTCTCCGCTCTCAAAGAACCTGACGTATCTATATAGGTCCCTGTCGGCCTGAACAGATTGCGAAGCGCCTTCGGGGAGGCTCCTTATATCGAGCTTATCCTTGGTTTTTGTGCTCGGATAGAGCTTCACTGCCTCATTACCGTTGGTATCGGCGGGGGCGGGAAGATGGGTCGAGCCCGCCTCCGAATACGCGCTCTGAGTTGTATCGGGTTCGGCATACGCGCTCTGCGTTGCATCGGGCCCCGTCGGCGTAAGCGCGTTTATTCTATTGAACACTCCCGCCTTATACGCGATGCCAAGGCCGAGTAAAAGGCAGGCGGCCGCGGCAAGCGCGGGTATAAGCCGCCTAAAGCCGCGCGTTATAGTTGCTTTTTGTATGCTTTTGCCGAGCAGCCTTTCGCGCAGTCTTGAAAGGCTATCCTCGGGCATCTCTTCGCCTTCATATTTTTCAAAAAAGCCGTCAAGCCGTTCCTCCTCGGCCTTTTCAAAGCAACTCTTTATCGATTCTTTCATCATTCTTTTCCTCCGAATTTTGTTCTTAGCTTTGCAAGGGCGCGGTGTGCGCGCGTATCCACGCTTGAAACGCTCAAGCCCATCTGCTCCGCGATATGCTTCGAGCTCTGAGCAAGATAGTACTTTCTGAAGAGTATCTGCGAATCGGGCTCGCCCAAGGCCTCTATCTCGCCGAGAACGGCGGAAAACAGCTCATTTTTCGCCAGTTCATTTTCAATATCGCCGCCGTCGGGGATCTCTATAAACGCCTCGTCATCATCGAGAGAATGCGGCGTTATCCTGTTGCGCACGAAGCCGAGCGCGGTATTTCTCGCCGCCACGCCGATATAGGTTTTGAGGGAGGCTCTCGGCTCAAAGCTCGACAAAGCGGTCGAAAGCTTTATGAACACGTCCGAAACGCAGTCCTCTATCTCCGCCGAATTGCAGCTCTCCAGCATTATGCCGCGAGCTATGCCGAAAACAAGCCCCGAATAGAGCTTGATAAGCTTATCCATTCCCGCGTTCGGGTCCTTTTTCAGCAGTTGAAGCAGGTTCTTGTCGTTCATTGGCGACCCCTTGTTGAATCGATTCATTATTATAAACGCAGTTCGGAGAAAAATCTTACACTCGATCCGTTTAAATTTAAAAACAAAGCGGCGAAGCAGCGGAAGCGGGGGAGAGTATCCCCGGTATTCTCCGCCGAACGCCGCATAGCTTCGGTATGAAAAGCATCAGATCAGCTTCGGGTCATCGTATTTAACTGTCAACACCTCGGTATTCTCGATCGCCTTTTCTATAAGCTCGGTGAAGTCAACGAGCGCCTCGCTCGCGCGGATATCCGCGACCTCAGGCTTTGTTACGGGGTGCTTAGGCACGAACACCGTACAGCAATCCTCAAAGGGCAGGATGCTCGTTTCGTATGTGCCTATCCTTCGAGCCCAATCCATGATATCGTCCTTATCAAAGCCAATAAGAGGACGGAGCACGGGCATAGTGACCGCGTCGTCGGTGGTGCAAAGGCTCTCGAGAGTTTGGCTTGCGACCTGACCGAGCGCCTCGCCGGTGATCAGCGCCTTTGCGCCCTCGCTCTCGGCGATGCGCTGCGCGATCTTCATCATAAGGCGGCGCATGATGACCGTGGTCTCCTTGGAGGGGCAGTCCTCGTGTATCTTCATCTGGATATCGGTGAAGGGAACGAGGTGCAGCCTGATCCTGCCGGCAAACCGTGAGAGCAGGCGCGTAAGCTCCACGACCTTATCCCTTGCACGCTCGCTCGTGTAGGGGTAGCTGTAGAAATGCACGGCGCTCAAAACGATGCCGCGTTTTGCCATGAAATAGCCCGCAACGGGGCTGTCTATGCCGCCCGAGATGAGCAGCGTTGCCCTGCCGGAGCTGCCCACGGGCATTCCCTTGGCGCAGGGGATCTCTTCTGCATAGATATACGCCTTTTCGCGGATCTCAACGCAGAGCGAAACCTCGGGCTTGTGGATATCCACATGAACGCTCGGGAAGCGCTCGAGCACGAGATGCCCGAGCTCGCGGTTGATGCCGTCCGAATTCATGAAATAATGCTTGTCGGAACGCCTTGCGAAAACCTTGAAGCTGAGGCTCGGATTCTTTTCGACCTGCTTTTCCATCAGCTCAAAAGCGGTTGCGGTGACGGTCGCCCAATCCTTGTCCACAGCGTAGGCGGGGCTTATCGAGTGGATGCCGAAAACCGCCTTGAGGCGCGTAGCAGCGTCTTCAAAGCTTTCATCGGGTATGCCCACGATATAGATGCGCCCCTGTTCGCGTTCAACGCGGCAGGGAATACCCTTGAGCGCATGGCGGATATTCTCGATGAGCTTCTGCTCGAAGAACGGGCGGTTCAGACCCTTGAGGTGTATCTCGGTGTAGCGAACGAGTATGACTCTTTCCATAGTTTACCTTTCGTATTATAAGAACTGTTTGTTAAAGCTTATCTTCTTCTGAATCTGCGCAAAATGCTCAGGCTGTCCTCGATCATCTGCGCGGCGGTGTCGGCCTCTTCGATCGTATTCTCGGGCGAGAAGCTGAAGCGGATCGCGCCGTCCTGACGCGCGTCCTTTATGCCCATCGCGGTCAATATGCGGTTCTTGCCGCGATGACGCGCTGCGCAGGCGGAGCCTGTTGAAACGAGCAGCCCTTTCTCGCTCAGGGAATTCAAAAGCACCTCGCCGCGAACGCCAAAAAAGCTCATATTGAGAATATAGCATGCGCCTTCCTCGGGGGATGGACCGTTCAAAACAGCGTCGTTTATGCGGCTTAAATTATTGTAGAGCCTCAGCTTCACCTCGCGCATCGCCGCCATGTATTCGCCGTGGTGCTTCATATAGATGCCTGTGGCGGTGTCGAGCGCCATGATCGAGGGAACGTTCGTTGTGCCGGAGCGCAGGTCGTTTTCCTGCCCGCCGCCCTTCTGTCCGCCTGCGAATTTCACTCCGCGCTTCACGAAAAGCCCGCCGATGCCCTTGGGCGCGTGGAGCTTATGCCCGCTGAAGGAGTACATATCGCAGCGCACGGCGGGCATTTTGAGAAACGCCTGAACGCCGTCCGAGTGGAACACCGCAGAGGGAGCGCGGGATCTAACGAGGCTGTACAGCGCGCTTATGTCGTTCACAGCGCCGACCTCGTTGTTGACGTGCATTATGCTAACAAAGCCAGTATTCTCATTGAGAGCCGCCTCAAGCGCCTTTGCATCGACCATGCCGAATTCATCCACGCCGACGATGACCACGTCGTAGCCGCTCGATTTGAGCGCGTTAACGGGCTCGTAAACCGAGGGATGCTCCACGGCGGTCGTGATAACGCGGCACTTGTCCCTCCTTTGGGCAAGAACGCCCGAGAGCGCGATATTGTTGCTCTCGGTGCCGCCGCTTGTGAAGATAAGCTCCGAAGGGTCGGACTTGAAGTAGGAAGCAAGACGGCCGCGCGCAACGTTGACCTCGCGCTCCACCGAAACGGCGGGGGAATAAGCGGCGGAGGGATTGAAATAGCCTTCCTTCATGTAAGAAACCGCGATGGAGGCGGCTTCATCGAAAACGCGCGTTGTCGCGCTGTTGTCAAAATAAATCATAGCTATGCTTTATCCCCAAAGGGGATGCCTTTCTGAGCAGGATTTGCAAAGCGGCTTGCCGCGAGGGTGTCGTGCAGGCCGCTTCGCTTATACATATTATGCGCTCAAAAGGGTTTATGGGATATAAGGCGCGGTTGGGGCAGGGGTATTCGTCGGCACCGGCGTGATACGCCCATCGGCAGGTGGCGGCGTTACGAACGGCATTCCCGTGATGGGAGCGGGCGTATCGTCGGTTATCGGCGTCGGAGTATTGAGCGGGGGCGGGGGATACTGGCTGCTGAGTATGGTATAGTTGCGGCTCAGCTCCGAAAGATATCTCGAAATCCTTTGCGCATCGCGCGCCCATACGGCCTCCCTGAGCTGTATCAAACCGCCTTCGAGCAGAGCTCTGTCGATCAGCGGCAGGGTCTGCACGGTGTCGAGATACGCACGAACGTTCGCCATAAGCTCGTTTGCCTGCGCTATCAGGCTCTCGAGCGAATCAACGCTTCCGCTTCCGCCTCCGCCGCCATGCACCTTGCACGCTGAGGAACCCTTCATGACCGCCGCAAGGAACGCGGATGGCGAAAGGTCGGTGCGGATAGCGTTGGGAATGTAGTCATAAAGCTTGTCGTCGTCCAATGAAGCGTACACCGAATCGCCCGGAATGAGCACGAAGCATTTCTGGTAGCGAACGGAGCCCGTGCAATCGGGGCAGGCGAAGGTGTTGGAGGTGCTGCAATAGTCCACAAGGCAGTGCATCGTGCAGTAGCCCGAGGGGAGCTGGTCCTCACGGCACCAGTCATAAACAGGCGTGTGGTAGGTGTCGCCCATGCATTCTGCGGTCGCGAGCATACCCGAAACGGGGCAGATGGCGACCTTGGTGAGCCCGAGCTCAACGGGCGAAGCGTCGATGATCGGCTTATCCGACATGCCCTCGTGGATCTTGCTCATGAATGCCTGCCAGAGCGGCGCAGCGGCGCTGCCGCCCGTAGAGCCGGAAGCAAGTTTTTCGGAATACTTATCGTGGCCGACCCAAAGCGAGGCAGTATAGTAGCCGGTGAATCCGGCGAAGCAAACGCTGGTGTAGTCCTCGTTGGTACCGGTCTTACCGGCAACGGTGATGCCGGGGATCTGCGCGTTGGTACCCGTTCCGTGATCCACAACGTCCTTGAGCATGTCGGTGAGCATATAGGCGGTGGTTTCTGAGAATACCCTGCGTGTTTCGCGGATCTTGTTTGCGTCGAGGATGACTCTGCCGTCGTCGGAAACGACATAGCTGAAGGAGAGGGGCTCAAGATACATACCGCCGTTTGCGATGCAGGCGTAGGCGGCGCTCATCTGAAGCGGGCTGATGCCGGAGGTGCCGAGCGCAAGACCCGGGCCGTCAACGTTGATCCTCGAGCGGTCGATGCCGAGCTGCTCGAGGTATTTTGCGCCGCGCTCGAGCTTAACGTTGTCGAAAAGCACCCTTGCGGCAACGATGTTGAGCGATTCCTCAACGCCAACGCGCATGCTGACGAGACCCTCATAGCGCCTTGAACCGATCTTGGGATAGCCGCGCTCGCCGCCGTAGCCGTCGATCGGGATCTCGGAGTTGAGGATGTGTGAGCCGGGCGTGAGACCAATCTCAAGCGCGGGACCGAATACAGAGAGGGGCTTTATCGAAGAGCCGACAGGCATAAAGCTCTTGTATGCTCTGTTGAACTGAAGCTTCTGAACGGGCTCCTCCCTGCCGCCGATCATCGCGATAATCTCGCCAGTATGCTGATCGATTATGACTGCCGCCGCCTGGGGCTGAGCTGAAGTGATGCCCGAGGTGGGGTCGGTGAGCTCGCTCGCATTGGAATTACGAAGCGCGGGATAGTTTTCCCAAGTGGTGATCTGATCCTGAACGGAATGCTGAACGCTCGGATCGACGGTCAGATAGAT
>JAFZJT010000035.1 GCA_017553815.1 Clostridia bacterium | reverse complement strand
TCCACGGTCACGATCGCGCCCTCCTCGGGGCTTTCCGCTATGATGAACCTTGCGATAAGGCTTTCGATGCGGCTCTGGATGAAGCGCTTGATGGGACGCGCGCCGAAGAGCGGGTCAGTGCCGTTTTCGAGGATGGCGGTCTTAGCCGCGTCGGTCACGGCAAGCTCGAGCCTTCTTTCGCCCATACGGCGGGCGAGGTCATTAAGCTGCAAGTCGATTATGCCGCGCATATTCTCATTCGTGAGCGCGCGGAAGTAGACTATCTCATCAAGCCTGTTTATGAACTCGGGGCGGAACTTGGATTTTAGAAGCTTGTTTAGAAGCTCCTGCGTTTCGTCCGTCAGCTCGCCCGATTCCATCTCATTCAGGATGAGGTCGCTGCCGAGGTTAGATGTCAGAATGATTATCGTGTTCTTAAAGTCCACGGTGCGACCCTGACCGTCGGTTATCCTGCCGTCGTCAAGCACCTGAAGAAGCACGTTCAAAACGTCCGGATGCGCCTTCTCCACCTCGTCAAAAAGCAATACCGCATAAGGCTTTCTGCGCACGGCCTCGGTGAGCTGGCCGCCCTCGTCGTAGCCAACGTAGCCCGGAGGGGCGCCGATGAGACGGGACACGGAGTACTGCTCCATGTATTCGCTCATATCTATACGCACCATGCTTCTTTCATCATCGAACATGGCTTCGGCGAGCGCCTTGCAGAGCTCGGTTTTGCCCACGCCCGTCGGTCCCATGAACAGGAACGAGCCTATCGGGCGGTTCGGGTTCTGGATGCCCGCGCGCGAGCGGAGGATAGCGTCGCAAACGCGGCGCACGGCCTCATCCTGCCCGATTATGCGGCGGTGGAGCTGTTCATCGAGCCGCAGAAGCTTCTTTCTTTCGCTCTCAAGCAGCTTTGAAACCGGGATACCCGTCCAGCGGGCGACTATCTTCGCAATTTCCTCGGAGGAAACGTGATCGCGAAGCAGGCTGTTTTCGCGCTCCGCGCCCTTCCTCTCCTCCGCCTCAAGCTCCTTTTGAAGTCGGGGCAGCTCGCCGTATTCAAGCTTGGCGGCGATCTCCAGATTGTAGTCGCTCTTGGCCTTCTGTATCTCGGCGTTGACCTGCTCGATGCGCTCGCGGAGCTGCTGCACCCTGCCTATCGCGTTCTTCTCGTTCTCCCATTTTGCCTTCATCTCATTGAGTTTTTCGCGTTGCTTTGCAAGCTCCTCGCGAATCTCGCCAAGATGCTCCACGGTATGCGAGTCGGTGTCGTTTTTAAGCGCCTGCTCCTCGATCTCAAGCTGCATGATACGCCTTGAGATCTCGTCCATCTCGCTCGGCATCGAGTTCATCTCGGTCTTGATGAGCGCGCAGGCCTCGTCCACAAGGTCGATGGCCTGATCGGGCAGGAAACGATCCGAAATATACCTATCGGAGAGCGTGGCGGCGGCGATCAGCGCGCCGTCGTGTATCTTAACGCCGTGATAGACCTCATAGCGCTCCTTCAGGCCGCGCAGTATCGAGATCGTGTCCTCAACCGAGGGTTCTGCGACGGTAACGGGCTGGAAACGCCTCTCGAGCGCCGCGTCCTTTTCGATGTATTTTCTGTATTCATCGAGCGTTGTTGCGCCGATACAATGCAGCTCGCCGCGCGCCAGCATGGGCTTGAGAATATTGCCCGCGTCCATCGCGCCGTCGCTCTTGCCCGCGCCAACGATGGTATGAAGTTCGTCTATAAAAAGGATAATTCTGCCGTCACTCTGCTTTATTTCGTTCAGAACGGCCTTTAGCCTCTCCTCGAATTCGCCGCGGTACTTCGCGCCCGCGACCAGCGCGCCCATATCGAGCGCGAAGAGCTTTCTGTCCTTGAGGTTATCGGGCACGTCGCCGCGCACTATCCTCTGCGCCAGACCCTCCGCGATGGCGGTCTTACCAACGCCTGGCTCGCCGATAAGGCAGGGATTGTTCTTGGTTTTCCTCGAAAGGATGCGGATAACGCTTCTTATCTCGTTATCGCGCCCGATCACGGGGTCGAGCTTCTGCTTTTTCGCAAGTTCGGTCAGATCCTGACCGTATTTATTGAGCACGTCGTAGGTGCTTTCGGGGTTGTCACTGTTGATGCGCGTATTGCCGCGCACCTGCCTAAGCACGGTCAAATAGGCGTTTCTTTCGATATTGAAGCGCTTGAACAGCGGCTTGAGCACGCCGTCCGCCTTCTCGATGAGGCCGAGCATGATATGCTCCACCGAGATATAGCTGTCGCCCATCGCCTTGGCCTCGTCCTCGGCGCGGTTTAGCGCGGAATTGAGCTCGCTCGTTATGTAGAGCTGCCCGCCGCTTCCGCCGCCGTAGCTCGCCTGCTTCCTAAGCTCCGCTTCAACAGTCGCACGGAATTCGTCGATCTTCACGCCCATCGCGGTCAAAAGCTGGGTGTTGAGGTCGTCCGCGTCGTTCGTCAGCGCATACAGGGCGTGGATCTGCCCCACCTGCGTATGCCTGCGCTCCTCCGCAAGCTTCTGCGCCTGATTCAGCGTTTCAAGCGTCTTCTGTGTCATTTTCTCTGCATTCATATCTATCACCTCTTTGGGTTTAATATTAGTGAATATTGAATAATGAATAGTGAATGATTGAGGTCTCTTTCCCTTCGGAATCTCCGCAATTTAACCTCTTTCCGCAGTTCGATCGCGGCATTCACAGCATTATTCTTAGCGCCCAACGAAAAGCTATGCTTCGGCTCGGGTTGCGGCGGTATTGTCCATGCATATCGCCGCGCCGTTGTTAGCACTCTCTTTTATCGAGTGCTAACATTATAACTCTTTTGGTTCGCTTTGTGTAGATTATTCACAACTTTGTTCACACAAGTACACATGATTGACATAATTCTCCCCGCTCGCCGCCATCTCTGCGCTTTGCGCCGAATCCTAACACTAATATCTGATTAAAAGAGGACAGGATTGCCGAGGGATTTTTCGTCCTGTTGAAGGCGAGCGGAGGGAGGCGATGCCGGGGTGCATCGTTGACCGAAACGAGCCAAAAACAGGGCGGAAAAGAGCTGGCAAGACGTTCTGCTTTTAATCAAAGATTAGTATAAGGTACAAAAAAGTGATGCGAGCCTGAGCCCGCACCGCAGTCGGTCATATTATGCCGCGAAAGCGGCTTTTCGGTTTAAGCCGTTAGGAATGCTTCTGAACCGTGTCGTCCACGCCCGGAAGCGCAACGCCCTTGCCCTTGAGCGCAAGGAACGCGAGCACGATGAATACCGCATAGCGAACGACTATGAGCGCGTCGTCGAGGAATTCCCTTATCCTCAGCAGGAAGGAATAGTTGAAGCTTCCCTTGAAGATGTTGATAAAGCTGTTTATCGCCTCGAAAACGCCGGGGATGAATGCGATAACGTAGGTGAGCGCGGTGATGAAAACATGGATGACGAGCGCCTTGATCGCCGATTTGCGCAGCCATTCGTCATCCTCGCGGATGAGCACGTATCCGGCCGCGATGACTAACGCCACCGTGTTTCCGAACAGGCCGAGCAAATACAGTATGGCGGCAAGCAGATGGGTCGAGATTCCGAGTTTGGTTTTGTTCATTTCCTCTTACCTTGCAGCGCTCAAAACGGAGCGCCGCATCCCTTCCTATTTTATTGCGGAGAGGTTCTCCTTTCGTAGTATAACATAGATGGATGCGGCCGTCAATATGTAAGGATCGGGCGCGACAGCGAAACAGCCCCGCGGGTCGATGCCTCGGAGAGGCGAGGCTTTAGCGGCGCTTTTCCGGCATGGGTCAATGCTTTTTCAATTCTTCCCTGCCCTTTTTCTTATCGCATTTAAGCTTATCCATCCTTTCCAGTACGTACGGAGTTTTGCGAACGGCCTTCTCGTGGTAAAAGCACATCGAATCTGCGGTCATTATCCTGTTCTGCATGCTTTGATTGCAGTGTACGCAAGAAGGAAGGAAGTTCTCAATATAATCCGGCGCTTCCAAATCAAAGCCCTTCGCCTCGAGCCTATTAATGTAGCGCCGGGCTCTGCCGTCCGCATTTTTAAGCTGCTTAGCGAATTTCGTTGGCAAAATATGATCGACCTGCATATCATACAGTCGATGTAGGGGCACCCCGCAGTAACTACACTCTTTGCCATGTGCCTCCCATAGAGCCTGGCGGAAAGCTTTATCCTCCTTATCCTGTTTATGAAACCTGCCCCTCTGTATATCTTTCAGCTTGCCATCCCGCTCCTCAAGACAAACGATTGAAAAAATATCGAAAACGCTTGCAAGCAGCTCGAAGGGATCGTATTCCTCGCCGGTGCGGCTGCCCTCAACAGTCTTTTTCTTATTCCGATATGCCTTTACCAGCCTTGCAGCGAAGAATTCATCTTCACCCTTAATAATGCTCTCCTCCGCGCTTAGATTCAGCTCCCGGTTTATTGCAAGTATCTCATCCCTGATATACGGGAAGAGCTCGCAGGCGGGGCGCGTCGGAGTTGAATAGAAGTTGATCCTAAGGGTCTTGTCATCGTTTTCCATTCGGATAACCGCCTTCAGCTCCCCGAGAACGCCCAAAACCATGCCCTTTCGCCAGCAGGCAATCACCTTCATTTCCCTTCTATAGCAGCGCACCATCAGCTTATGCACAACGCTGTCCGGAAGATACTCATATTTAAAAACATACTCCGCGCGCTCTTGATACGTATCAAAATTGCCGAGCGCCGCCTTCGGCGAGTTTGGATCGCACAAAACCGGAAAGAAGGTAGTTTTGTCATCCACAATATAGCATAGATCGCGCGAGGCTGCCACGCTGATTATGTACGGGCATTCATCCGGTTCATATTTGAGCTCCGGCGCGGTTCGCTCGTATTCCTCCCCCTTCAATTTCTTTGACCCATCGTTTTCAAGCATTGAAGCGATGGATGAGTTCAGTATCATTCCGTTATCCGAGTGATCCCCGCCTTCCTCTATTACCGCATAGAGCGCATTCGTTATCCATACCGGATCGAGCACCATATACTGCTCAAGCTCCTTATTATTCTCATCCTTATGATAGCTCAGGCAAACGCCGAGATTATTGAAGAAGGTCAAAAGAGCGGAATACTCGTTCTCCTCTATCCCGTTATCGTTGCAGATTTTGCGGTATTGCTCTTTAGTTATGCACTTTGTGTTTTCCCTGCGAATATCCTCAGCCGTTTTCATCCATCGCCGGGAAACTTCCTTTTTGCAATAGCCCGAAGCCTCCACCATGCGGACCATGCTTTCGGTCACGTTCTTATTAAACTCCTCCGCCTCCGTATCCAAGGCCGAGCAGTAAACGATATCCACTATATTAGGGAAAAACGCCCTTAGCTCCGTTTCGTTTACAAAGCGCCTTCCGTCTTTATTATCCCAGCAGTTTATGAAGAGCAGCACCGGAGCATTCGGCGCGAACGCCTCAACGTTGCGCAGCCAGAACTCCGCGCCCTTATCGCCCGCGCTTTCCCTCGTTCGTACCGTGACCACGTAGCAGGTATCCTCAGTAAGAAAGCAGCGATGCATCGAATGCTGTATCTCCTGCCCGCCGAAATCCCAGAAATTTATCGTAAAATCCCTATCGTCGGGCTTATAATCGGATATCTTCACGCCGTGTGTGACCTTTGTTTTATAATCCTTCTTTTCGCCGCGATTCTTGATGCGCTCTATCGTATGTGTCTTGCCTGAGCCTCCGTCCCCGATAAAGATGACCTTGCATTCGCGCACCTCCGTCAGCTCGTTTTCGTTGTACAAGCTCGGTATCAACTCCGGCGATTTAAGGAAGATGGAGATATTCTGCTCTTCAAGGATGGTATTATGCAGATTAATACCACTTGATAAGATTACTTCGTCAACAAACGGCAAGCCCAGCTCGGCAAGCGATTGGGGGATGCGCTTTAGCTTCAGTCCCGAAAGATCCAATGCTTTTAAGTTTGAAAGCCGCTCAATCATTTCCGGCAGCTCGGTCAGCTTAGTGCCGCTGAGAGAAAGCCGTTTGAGCGCGATAAGCCGTCCTATCGATTCCGGTAGCTCGGTCATTTTTGTGAATCTAAGAACAAGGGTTTCAAGCATGTTGAGCTGTCCTATCGTTTCCGGCAGCTCGGTCAAAGCGGTTCCGTCGAGATAAAGCTTTTCAAGCTTTCCAAGTTGTCCTATCTTTTCCGGCAGCTCGGTCAGCTTTGTGCGGCTGAGATCAAGGTGTTTAAGCGCGCCAAGCCGTCCTATTGTTTCCGGCAGTTCGGTCAGCTTTGTTCCACCGAGATGAAGTTGATTAAGCGCGCCAAGCTGTCCTATCGTTTCCGGCAGCTCGGTCAGTTTTGTTCCTCTGAGATCAAGGTATTTAAGCGCGCCAAGCTGCCCTATCGTTTCCGGCAGCTCGGTCAGCATTGTAAAGCTGAGATCAAGGTATTCAAGCGCACCAAGCTGTCCTATCGTTTCCGGCAGCTTAGTCAGCTTTGATCCACTAAGATTAAGGAAACCGAGTGCGCTAAGCCAGCCTATAGATCCAGGAATATTGTCTGCCCCGAAAGATGTTGTAACCAACTCAACGCACGATTCAAGCGCGGAGCGCTCCTCCGCAGTTGGCTCATGGCCTTCATCGATTCTTTGCAGCAGCTCAAGAATATCGTTGCTCTTCCACACTTTTTCCATACTCCGCTCCCCTTTCGCCTTGGGTTTCGCGCTTTTTCGCACGATATCGTTTATATTATACCTTTTTCGCGTTTGCCTGTAAAGCCGTAATCGGCTTTTTCGGCAGACGGCTGCGCCGCGCGGAAGTATCGCGAAGCGAGCGGAAGTGCGGCGCGGCGGCCGCGTTTCCGGCGCCGATCGTATTATTCCGATAATCTGCTTTTTCGTTTGAACTATTGGGAAAGCTTGCGAGCCGTGCCGACCGCACACGCCCCCCGCTTTTCAATCCCAACGGAATACAATATATCGCTTCTCCGCGTCGTTTTCCAATCGCTAAATCTTGACTTTGCCGCGTCAAAACGATATAATAGTACGAATGCTTGTATGCTGGCGCAGAATGTCGCTGAATATGGCTTTATGTTTTGAAAAAGACGTTCGCGAGGCATTGCATTTAATATATATAGGAGGTGAAATTCTGTGCCCACATGGTTACAATACGTGCTTCCCGTGCTCGCGCTGATAATCGGCGCGGCGGCAGGTGCTTTCGGGATACACATGTATGATAAGCATAATGCAGAATCCAAGGTCGCCGAAGCCGATTCGATGGTCAAAAAGATGATCGAAGACGCGCAGAAGCGAGCCGAAACCATCAAAAAAGAAACGCTGCTTGAGGCGAAAGAAGAGGTCTACCGCATCAAGAGCGAAACCGAACGTGAAAACAAGGAACGCAGGAAGGAGCTGCAGCGCGCCGAAAGCCGCTTGCAGCAAAAGGAAGAGAGCTTCGACAAGAAGTTAGAGGGACTTGAACAGCGCGAATCGCAGCTCAACAAGCGCCTCAAGACCATCGACGCGAAGGAAGCCGAGATCGATCAGCTTCACGAGCAGAAGAAGAGCGAGCTTGAGCGGGTCGCCTGCATGACGCAGGACGAAGCGAAGAACGTGCTTCTTGCAAACGTGGAGAAGGACGCGCGCCACGAGGCTGCCGTCATAATCCGCGATATCGAAGCCAAGACCAAGGCCGAGGCCGACAGGCGCGCCACCAACATCATCTCGATGGCAATACAGCGCTGCGCCGCCGACCACGTTGCCGAGGCGACCGTCTCCGTTGTCGCCCTTCCGAACGACGAAATGAAGGGCAGGATAATCGGCCGCGAAGGACGAAATATCCGCACCCTTGAAACCGCGACCGGCGTTGATCTGATCATCGACGACACTCCCGAGGCGGTCATCCTCTCCGGCTTCGACCCGATGCGCCGCGAAATCGCCCGCATCGCCCTTGAAAAGCTGATCCTCGACGGCCGCATCCATCCCGCGAGGATCGAGGAAATGGTCGAAAAGGCTCGCAAAGAGGTCGAGACCCAGATCCGCGAAGCGGGCGAACAGGCCGTCTTCGAGGTCGGCATCCACGGCCTGCATCCCGAGCTCGTAAGGCTCCTCGGCAGGCTCCGCTACCGCACCAGCTACGGTCAGAATGTTTTGAAGCACTCCATCGAGGTCGCGCATCTCTGCGGCCTTATGGCGACCGAGCTCGGCGTGAACGTTCAGCTCGCAAAGCGCGCGGGTCTTCTGCACGACATCGGTAAGGCCGTTGACCACGAGATGGAAGGCACCCACAACCAGATCGGCGCCGACCTTGCCAAGAAGTACCGCGAAAACAACCAGATCGTGCACTGCATCCTCGCCCATCACGGCGACGTGGACCCCGGAACGGTCGAGGCCGTGCTCGTTCAGGCGGCGGACGCTATCTCGGCGGCTCGTCCCGGCGCAAGGCGCGAAACGCTTGAAAACTATATCAAGCGCCTTGAAAAGCTTGAGGAGATCGCAAACTCCTTCGACGGCGTCGACAAGAGCTTCGCTATCCAGGCCGGTCGCGAGGTGCGCATAATGGTCAAGAGCGACACCGTTTCCGACACCGACATCATCGTCGTCGCGAAGGACATCGTCAAGCGCATCGAGGCCGAACTCGAGTATCCCGGACAGATAAAGGTCAACGTCATCAGGGAAACGAGAGCAACCGAGTACGCGAAATAACAAAACATATGCGAATTACGCCGCAGCAGCAAAACGTTGAAGCGGCGTTTTTTGAACCCTGCCTCGGCGGCAGCGCCGGATGGCGGAGAATTTAATAGCAAAGGAAGCTTACCTAATGGAATCTGAATACGATGTTTATGATTATCTTGAGCTTGCATACTCAGCTTCAAGCAAAAAGAAATGCAAGGAATACCTGAATAAGGCGCTGGAGCTCGATCCCGACAACATAGACGTGCTGCATCAGCTTATCATTGTTGACGCAAAGAACGAATACTCGCTTCTTGCCCCTCTCTCCGAGCTTCTTGCCAAGGCGACGTCGCAGATGGAGAAAGAAGGCTATTTTGAACAGTATAAAGGTGTTTTCTGGGACATACATGAAACAAGACCATATATGCGTCTGAGATTTCATCATATAAGAACGCTCGTTGAATGCCGCAGGATGCGTCTTGCGGCCAAGGAATGTGAGGAGATGCTTGAACTCTGCACGAGCGATAATCTCGGCGTTCGATACACTCTCATGTTCCTCTACGCATGGTTCGAGGATGAAAAGAAGGCGTTGACCCTTTATGAGCAATACAATGATTTTGACATGACCTCTCTTTTGCTGCCTCTCTGTATGCTCTACTATAAGCTCGGTGATGATGAAAACGCACGCCTTTACCTGAAAAAGCTTGAAAAGTGCAATAAGGATACGAAGGTGTTTTTCTCGAACTCGGCAAAAAACGACAGCGTGATCGAGGAGGCAATGGATGAGATGATGCCGTTCGCCTACGCCCCGAATACGATTCAGGAATATTTGATGATCATGCAGGATTATGATTTCATAATGTTGAACACTCCACAGTTCTTTTTCTGGGCAAATGAGCAGCTCAAGCGAAAAAAAGCCGCGCCGGCGAAGAATTGAATATCGCTGATTGCAGCACCGCCCCGGGAACCCGAGGCGGTGCTTTACTATGCGCATTGCTATAAAGTATCATAATCTCTTTATGCAAAAGTCACACTAACCGGATTCTATCAGAAACCAATATAGCTCTCGAATCCGAGCATATAAAGCGCCAACGCAAACGATCCGTTTTTTGCATCAGCTATGAGTTGAAGCTCTTCAAAAGCAGTGTCGTTAGGTATGTTAATGCCGTCCGCATTTGAAACAACTTCACCGATGACAGACGGAAGAACCATACACATATTATAGAAAGCCTCCCTTTGCCCGGTGACAGTATAATAGAATTCATCCATGCTGACTCGACGAATTCTGCGGTGCTTTTGCTTTGTACCATCTACAGAAACAGCCCATGCTGTATTCTGAGATTTTTTAGCAATGGCTTCAACAAGAAAACATGCACAGTCGTCATCCGCCAGGAGCTGCCCTTGCATTTTCATGTATGTTTTGGCGCTTGAAGCGGAATTCATAGTGTTATGCTTATTTTTCATTTCCACATAGATGGTCTTGACATTGCCGCATTCGGGAACATCCACACCACCCTCAGGTGAAAAAATCACGTCCCAACCTGTATTGGGAACATCGCATCCTCTCATGTACTGAAAAATGCGCTGGTGAAAATAGCCAATATCATTATTGCTTGATTTATCGCGTTGACGGTAGATTTCATTCTTGATTATATCCTCCCAGCTGTACCGATAAACGTTCTTATCAAATATCAGCTTTATTGGATCAACAATATTGCTATTGAACTTTTTCAAGTCGTACGGAAGCAGTTTTTCGCCGTAATGTTGAATTGTGTTTTGAACATGACGTTTAAAGTCCTGTTCTGAAATAAACTCTAAATTCCACATAGTTTTCGTTCAAAACCCTTTCTTATTTCCATTGCAATATCAAAAGCAAGATTCACAGGAACCGCGTTTCCGACCTGTCTGTATTGGCTTCCAACGGTTCCGCAGAATTGCCACTCATCAGGAAACGACTGTATTCGCGCATTCTCCCGTACCGTAAACGGGCGCGGTTCAAGCGGATGGCAGCGTTCGGTTTGTTTTTGGGATGGCGATGTCAAAACAGCAAGCGAAGGTTCATCCATACTCATTCGGCGCAGAATGCCCGTTCTACCGCCTTCCATATCCCAGCAGCTCTTCATGTACTCTTTTGCAATGTCCTGCGGAATATCACGCCAGTAGCCACCGGGAGGAACCATGCTGAATATTTCGCGCTTATAATCCGAATAATGCGCACCTTCACTTTCAGGCACATTTTTGAGAACGTCTCGCAAAATCGGCTTATACTCGCGTGGTTGTGGAAAATCTATAGAAATCTTCCCAACCAGATCGTTGCGGATACCTATAGTAATAAGTCTTTCGCGTTTTTGCGCGTTGCCATAGTCCCAGGCATTCAACACTCTGTTTTGCACAATATAGCCGCTGTCCGTAAACACATTCGTTATCGTTCGGTAAGTTCGACCGTTGTCGTGAGTCAAAAGACCTCTGACGTTTTCAAACAAAAAAGCCTTTGGTTTCAGCTTTTGCAAAAAAACCGCATAGTGATAGAACAGCGTTCCTCTCGCATCTTCAAGACCCAATCGTTTTCCTGCATAGGAAAACGATTGACAAGGTGCACCTCCTGACAGCAAGTCCAATTCTCCTATACGCAAGTCAAAATAATCAGGCAAATTCAAAGGAGATATCTTCGCAATATCCTCGCAGATTACATTCCAATCGGAACGGTTTAGCTTAAGCGTATCCGCCGCATCCTTATCCAATTCGATCAAGGCCAATGTATCAAAGCCTGCTTTTTCTATCCCCAAAGCTAATCCGCCCGCACCGGCAAACAGCTCAATTGCGGTCAATCGACAGGTTTTGCGTTTTGGCGCTGTGCTGTTAATGGGTTGGATAGATTCCACGACCAATAACCGCCTTTCTTTTTAATGTATAAGATCCGTGATTAAGCCCGATCTCATAGCAATATTGTTGCAAAACCACCTTGCTAATGCAAGTT
>JAFZJT010000034.1 GCA_017553815.1 Clostridia bacterium | reverse complement strand
CCGAGCCGTTGTAATAGTACTCCGTATTCCGTTCAACACCCAGCGAAGACCAAGACACCCGCTTGCCGACGCGCAGTCCGTCCTCGTTGTATGAGTAGGATATATGCACTTCTATGGGGAGAAGACAAATATCAACGAGCTGCTTTCCGTCCCACGTGTATGCGACGTTCTCGTACGAGGTCATATTGCCCATACTGTCGTAGGTTATGGATTGCCCGTAGTACGAGGTTAACTGATCGCCCCATTCGGTGTTGCCGTAGCCGTAGTAAAGATTCTCGCGGATAAGCTGATTCGCGGCATCGTAAGAATACGAAACTTCTCCGTTGCCGAAGCGAAAGAACCCCTCAGGCGAGTTTATCTTCCCGACATTAAGACCCTTTTCAAGGCAGTTCCGTATAAATATAATACCAGTTATCTTTTATACGTTCATGGTAAGCAAAGAAATCCGTTTCAATTTTACTTGGGAAGAAAATGATTTCTTCGCTGTCAGCAAAGGCGCTATCTGTAGGACTCCGGAAAATGGTCGCAAAACTAACATAATATTCTCCCGGAGCCTCTGAAATCGGTGCGACAATGCTAAGACTCAAACTTGGACAAAGTTCTTTTAATTTACCAACAAGGCTTATGGTCTTTTCATTGACTCTAAGCGCCGATGCGGCTATCGGTTCCCCTTGATACGTAAAATCCGAGAAAAAAGTTTCTTCGTCAAAACGGTATAGAAACATCTTGTTTTGGCCGCCGTTATCGCCTATACTTTCAATGCAGGCAATACAGTCTTTGGCTATCGGCTCAAATAAACAGGAGAAAAATTCTTCCTTCTGAAACAAGTTTTTTATCTCATCCCGTGAAACCGATGGCGATGACGATGGCAACGGCGTATGGTCGCGAACGTTCGCAGATTTTTTATTACACGAGCACACGAGAAACATACCTGCGATTATTAAAACTAAACCAAAGAGTATTTTCTTCATTTGCCACCTACCATTCATAGTTCTGCACTGTCATATGCGGTATGACCGCAGCGCCGTGTTATCCTTCATATTCAGTTGCCCCAAAGCGTTAAATAGGATGCTTTAAGATGATCCACGGCATTTATACAAACCAAACTGTCTTTACCTCTTGAATAGATGTAGATTCGATCGTTCAACAAATAGCCGGAGCAGTAATACCGCAAGCCGGGAACGCTAACGCATTCAAACGTCAATTCTATTTCGTTGTCTCCGTTTGCAAAGCGGATATCCTCCGTAACCGTTTCGGCATTTTCCCCGGAGATGTGTGCAGCAAACACTTCTTCATAGTTCTGTGCCCAATCGAATGCAGCCGTGCCGATCACCACCGCTCCAAAATCCGAAATGCTGTACCTTTCGGGATCTGCGATTGACGAAGACTCCTTTACGAGTATTAGTTCTTTGCCGTATTGATCGATATAGATCAAGGCTTCCATATTGTCCGTATTTGTGTTGCTGTACAGTTTTCCTCCCGAAATCGTATTGGCATATTCATAGAAAAACCGTCGGTCCGCAGTCCACTCAAAAAAGCATTCCATAGCGCAGTTATCCGGATCCGGATTCAATATGGGAACATACTTCAAATCATTTATGATACAATACTGTTTTTCGGCGGCGCCTACAAAAGATACATCGACAGCATCCTGCTTTTTCGGCAAAGGTGCGCCGTCGGCGTTGTGTGTCGCTTTGCTGAAATCCGTTTTATCACAATACCAAGCGGTATTCACATAAGTGTAGTTATACGCGTCCATTTCAGGCAGCGTGAAAACGACCGGCAGTTTTGTGATCACGTCGTTATTTGACGATCGTTTCTCCCCATTTGCCGGAATTTTACAACCCAAACAGTAAGCGCAAATTGAAACCACGATCATAAAGAAAGCAATAAGTCTTTTATTCATATTAAACACCTCCTAAAGTAATCCTGTATCCGCCACCGGTCAATTCAATTGGTGCACAATGTGTATAAGTTCCGCTCTGCATACCGATCAACACCGAGCCGTTGTAGTAGTACTCCGTATTCCATTCAACACCCATCGAAGACCAAGACCCCCGCTTGCCGACGCGCAGTCCGTCCTCGTTGTACGAGTAGGATATCTGCACAGTCAAGGACACACAGATATCAACGAGCTGCTTATCGCTCCACGATCAGATGTATAGTGGGTACAAACCCGTTTCCGCGCTCATACTCATTTATTATCACATCCTTAAAACTCTGTATAGAACAGGCTCTTGTGAACATTCTTTCAAAAAGAGTTCCGTGATTACCGATGAACAGATGCAGCCTGTCGCAGTATTTTAGAGCGCAAACAAGTAGCCCTCGCAGTTTTGTAATTCGGTATTCAAGTGTTCCGTACTTCTCCGCTTCCTCCTCGTTGTACCAATCCGGACGGAGCAAATGTTCGCAGTTATAATACTGCTTGCCGTCGGCAATATAAAACTTCAAAGCATCCTTATATTGCGGAGCCTCTATGAGCGATCTATCCATATCCACGGTATTGAAAAACAAGCCGAGATCATCATATCGCTCCGCAAATTCTTTTAATTCTTCTGTGGCTTGTTGCCGCATCCTATCATTCTGTTTCAACTTATCTGAAGGAACAGCGCAGATACAAAATAAACTCATAGTTTTACTTTCCATCAATCCATT
>JAFZJT010000033.1 GCA_017553815.1 Clostridia bacterium | reverse complement strand
TGGGGCATCGTTCAGGTCGGTCTTTCCTTCTCGAGCCACGATCCCTCCCAGCGAAGCAACGGCTTTCTCACCCTTGCGGGCGGTGTGGTCATTACCTTTGCAAAAGAAATTCTTACTCTTATCACCGGCTGATTCGGGAGGTGCTGCGTTATGGAAAAATGCGAGTGCTATATCCATTCTCTCAAGCAGGGGGACACCCATGTGTTGGGGGAAGCCACGATCCTGAAAAGGCTCGGAGATAACGATTATCTTGCCGAGTATAACGGCGTGAAGTGCCACGCCATCTTCAATCCCTTTGCGGGGCGGTATTTTGTGGATGATGTGTACGGCGTGATCCGCAATACCCCTGATCGGGGCGCAAGATAACACTTTGAGGCAGGGGCGAGCCTAATGCGGGCTCGCCCCATTTGCCGGGAAAGGAGGATGTATGAATGTCAGATAATTGGGTAGTTCAAAACCTTATCAACGCACTAAACACATGGAATGAAAAGCTGGCGGAGATATGGGCGCTTATTACGCAATCCCCCGAAAACTTCAAGGGCGGCGCGATATGGGGCGTTATTACGACCATCCACGGCGCGTTGCAGGCGGTGGGGCTCGCCCTGCTCGTTCTGTTTTTCGTGGTCGGCGTTATGCGCACCTGCGGCTCGTTTTCGGAAACCAAGCGCCCGGAAACCGCGCTGAAGCTCTTTATCCGCTTTGCCATAGCCAAGGGCGTAGTCACGCACGGGCTTGAGCTGATGATGGCGCTTTTCCGCATCATCCAGGGAGTGATAAGCACCATCATGGGAGCGGCGGGCTTCGGTGCGGCGCAGCAGACCGTGCTGCCGCAGGAGATCGTAAACGCCATAGAGGATTGCGGCTTTTTTGAATCCATCCCTTTGTGGGCGGTAACGCTGATCGGCGGACTGTTCGTTACGGTGCTGTCCTTCATTATGATTATGACCGTGTACGGGCGCTTTTTCCGCCTTTACCTTTATACCGCTATCGCGCCGATCCCGCTTTCATCCTTTGCGGGAGAGCCGACACAGAATGTGGGCAAGAGCTTTCTAAAGAGCTATGCCGCCGTATGTTTGGAGGGCGCGATCATCGTGCTTGCCTGCATCATCTTCTCGCTCTTTGCAGCATCCCCGCCGTCGATCAATACCGATGCAGCCGCCGTCACGATGGTATGGAGCTATATCGGGGAGCTTATTTTCAATATGCTGATCCTCGTCGGCGCAGTAAAGATGGCAGACCGCGTGGTGCGTGAGATGATGGGCTTATAAAAGGAGGTACACATTTATGGAAGTGAAAATCAATCGAGAAATCCGTAACTACACGGAAAGTATGTTCTTCGGACTGTCCATGCGGCAGTTCGTTTTTTCTATCCTTGCCATAGGCGTGGCCGTGGGACTGTTCTTTGTCCTGCGACCGCACTTCGGCACGGAAACCGTTAGCTGGATCGTGATCCTTGCCGCCGCGCCCTTTGCCATGCTGGGCTTTGTCAGCTACCACGGCATGACGGCGGAACAGTTCATCTTTGCATGGCTCAGATCGGAGCTGCTGGAGCCGAAGGAGCTGCGCTTTGAAGCAAACAACATCTATTATGAAGCCTTAAAGTACACAGTGGCAAACCATGAGAAGGAGGTATTGAAGCAGAATGATAAAAACACTCAGTAACCTGCTTAAGCAGGATAAGGAAAAATACACCGTGCCGCGCAAGGTGCAGGACGTGATCCCCATCAAGCGCATTTGGCCTGACGGCATCTTTTTGGTGGGCGGCAAGTTTTCAAAAATGTACCGCTTCACCGATATAAACTACCTTGTGGCTTCGCGCGCGGATAAGGAAACCATGTTCCTTGCCTACTCGGAGCTTTTGAACAGCCTCGATTCCGGCGCGACCACCAAGATCACCATAAACAACCGCCGCCTCAACAAAAAGAACTTTGAAAAATCCATCCTCATGCCCTTAAAAGGCGATGCGCGGGATGTGTACCGCGAGGAGTACAACCAGATGTTGCTTTCAAAGGCAATGGCGGGAAACGGGATCGTGCAGGAGAAGTACATCACCGTAACGGTGCTGAAAAAGGACATCGGGGAAGCCCGCGCCTACTTCGCCCGAATCGGTGCGGACATTATTGCGCACTTTGCAGCCCTCGGCTCCAAATGCACGGAGCTGGATGCAACGGAAAGGCTCCGCGTGTTGCACGACTTCTACCGCAGCGGCGAGGAGGTGGACTTCTGCTTCGATATGCGGGACAAAATGCGAAAGGGACATGATTTCAGGGACTATATATGCCCCGACAGCATGGAGAAAAGCGCGGATCATCTGAAAATTGGTGAACGCTTCTGCCGCGTGCTGTACCTCAAGGACTACGCCTCCTATATCAAGGACAGCCTTGTCACGGAGCTTACGGACATGGGCAGGAATATGATGCTATCCATCGACATCGTTCCCATTCCCACGGACGAAGCGGTGCGCGAGGTGGAAAACAGACTGCTTGGCGTGGAAACGAACATCACCAACTGGCAGCGAAAGCAAAACGCCAACAACAACTTCTCAGCCGTCGTTCCCTATGATATGGAGCTTCAGCGGAAAGAAGCAAAGGAGTTTTTGGACGATCTCACCACCCGCGATCAGCGCATGATGCTTGGTATCATTACGATGGTGCTCACCGCAGAAAGCAAAGAGCAGCTCGACAGCGACACCGAAGCAGTGCTTTCCATTGCACGAAAGCACATGTGCCAGCTTGCCGTGCTGAAGTATCAGCAGTTCGACGGTCTGAACACCGTCCTGCCCATAGGCACACGCAGGATCAATGCCTTCCGCACACTAACCACCGAGAGCCTTGCGGTGTTTATCCCCTTCAAGGTGCAGGAGATCCAGGACGCGGGAGGCATCTACTTTGGGGAGAACGCCATAAGCCACAACCTTATCATGTGCAACAAGGCAAATCTTCTCAATCAATCGGCGTTCCTTTTGGGCGTACCCGGCTCCGGCAAATCCTTTGCCGCCAAGGAGCTTATCACCTTCCTCATGCTGAACACCGAGGACGATATTCTGATCTGCGATCCCGAAGGCGAGTTCTCGCCGCTGGTCAAAGCGATGGGCGATGACATCGGCGCGGTATTCAACCTCTGCGCAGGAGGAAAGCACCGCTTAAACGCCATGTATATGGTGGACGGCTACGGAGAGCAAAACCCCATCGTGGAAAAGAGCCAGTTCATCATGTCATTGGTGGAGCAGATCGACAAGAACGGCGTAGGCCCGCAGCATAAATCCATCATCGACCGCTGCACCGCGCTTGTGTATAAGGAAGCGCAGGAAACGGGGATCGTGCCGACTCTTACCACTCTCCGTGAAAAGCTGCTTGTGCAGCCGGAGGAAAAGGCAAGGGAGATCGCCCTTGCACTGGAGCTTTTCACCACAGGCTCCCTCGATATTTTCGGACACGGAAGCAACATCGACCTTGACAAGCGCGTGGTGGTGTTCAACATTCACGACCTCGGTGAGCAGCTAAAGCCCACGGGCTTGCTTGTTATAACCGACACCATGCTCAACCGCGTTACCCTGAACTGGCAGAAAGGCAAGCGCACCC
Source organism: Clostridia bacterium (assembly GCA_017553815.1). The sequence continues at coordinate 7,208 of JAFZJT010000033.1, read as the reverse complement.
ATGTCTTTATCGACGAGTTCCATGTGGTCTTTGAATCCGAACAGGGCGCGGGCTTCTTCAACTCCGCATGGAGGCAGTTTAGAAAAAGAAACGCCTACCCCACGGCGATCACGCAGAATGTGGAGTATCTTTTGGATTCCGTGCAGGCAAGCACCATGCTATCCAACTCGGAGTTCATAATCATGCTGAATCAGGCGGCATCCGACAGGGAGAAGCTGTCAAAGCTTTTGAATATTTCCAATGAACAGATGAGCTATGTAACCAATGCGGATGCGGGCTGCGGACTGATCCGTTACGGCAGCGCCCTTGTGCCGTTCGTAAACCGTTTTCCGAAGGATACCAAGCTATACGACCTAATGACAACGCGCCCCGGCGAGGGTGTATTCGGAGGTAATGAAAATGCGTAAATCAAGAATCTTCCTTATGATCGGAGCGGCAGCCTTTGCCGCTCTATTCCTTTTCGCGGGCGTAATGGCGTACCGCCAATATGCAGATCATAAAGAAAGCTCCGCCGCTTTCAATGAAGTGGCGGAGCTGATCCGAACGGCAAAGCCGATATTTCCAGATATAACGCAGACGGAAGGCGAAGGCGAGGCCGATATCGAAACTGCGGCAAACGGTGAAACCGCCACGGAAGCTGCTTTGGAGCAGAGCGCCTACGAAACATACAAGGATGTATTTGCCGCAAACAGCGACTTTGTGGGCTGGATCAGTATTGACGGGACGAACATAAACTATCCCGTCATGCAAACGCCAAACAGCCCCGACTTCTATCTCAAGCGCGGCTTTGATAAGAATTACAGCGACTACGGCGTTCCCTATGTGCAGGAAAACTGCCTGATCGGGCAGTCCGACAACTGCGTGATCTACGGACACCACATGAAGGACGGGAGTATGTTTGCCGATCTCTGCAAGTATGAAAGCGAGAGCTTTTACAGAGAGCATCCGACCATCCGCTTTGATACCCTCGCAGGCTTTGGCGAATATGAGATCGTATGCGTATTTAAGACCGCAGCCTACACGGAGGACGGCTTTAAGTATTATCACTTTGTGGACGCGGAAAATGAGGAAGCGTTCCAAAACTTCACTCGCTCCTGCCAAGCCCTTGCCCTCTATGACACCGGCGTAAGCGCCGAATACGGCGATAAGCTGATAACCCTTTCCACCTGCGAGTACAGCCGAACCAATGGGCGTATGGTCGTTGTAGCAAAGCGGGTAATGCTGCCTTCCACGGAGGAACCCAATGCCTGATATTAAGGTGCGGGATACTGCAAAGGGTACGATCAAGGCCATTGATAAATCCGCCGTGGCTTCCGAGCGCATGAAGAACGCCTATGTACGCACAAAGGAAAAAGCGGAGCACAGCACCCACGCAGCCGAGGGCAGCCCGGAGGAATACGCGGCGGATCGTCTGTCGGGCGGCATGGAAACCGCTGCCTACGGCGCGGTGCATGAAGCGGACAAGACCGGGCGAAAAGCCGTCCGGCATGTGAAAGACCGCATCTCTCAGCACGGGGAGAACGCTGCTGAACGCAAAGCCGAACTGCCGAAAAAGCAGGCGGCAAAACGGGCTGAAAAGGCATCCGCAAAGTGGGCTGAAACAAAGGCGGCTAACAGGGCTGAAAATACGGCGGAGAAAGTGCAGGCGCTGCCATCTGAAAAGAAAGGGCGGATCGGGCAAAATGCAACCGCGCCTATGCGTGAAATGCCACGCGCTCCAAAGGCGGTCAGCCCCAAAGGCACAGCTTCCGCAAGCCCAATCAAGACAACGGGCAGACACCCGCTTGCAATCCGCACACGGGAAGCGGAGGCTAAAACCGTAAAGCAAACGGCGAAATCCTCCGGCAAGGCAGCGATAAAAACGCCGAACAGCGGCATCAAGACCACAAAGCGCTCCGTAAAGACTGCGGATCGAAGTGGGCACGCGGCAATTAAGACAGCGGATAGGAGCGCAAAGCAGGCACAGGCGGCGGCAAAGACCGCCGCCAAAACCGCGCAAAAGACGGCGCAGAAAGCCAAGATCGCGGCGAAGAAAGCGGCGGAGGCGGCAAAGCGAACCGCAAAGCTCACAGCAAAGGCTGTAAGAGCGATCATAGCCGCGATCAAGGAACTGATCCTTCTGATGATAGCGGGCGGCTGGGTAACGCTTGTTGTGATCCTGTTTATAGTCCTGTTCGGCGCGGCGCTTGCGCTGTTCGGCGGCGGAAGCAGCAGCTCGTCCTACACACCGGTGAGTGCAGAGGTGGAAGCCTATACGCCGATCATACGCAACTATGCAAGGCAGTATGGTATTGAGGAGTACACGGAACTTATCAAGGCTGTTATGATGCAGGAAAGCGGCGGGCGCGGGCTTGATCCCATGCAATCCTCCGAAAGCGGCTATAACACCCGCTATCCGCGCGAACCTAACGGCATAACCGATCCGGAATACTCCATAGAGGTGGGTGTACAGACACTTGGTGCCTGTCTATCCGAAGCGCAGGTGGAAAACCCCATAGACATGACACGGATCAAGCTGGCACTGCAAGGCTATAACTACGGCAACGGCTTTATCCCGTGGGCGATAACCAACTACGGCGGCTATTCCATCGCCGCAGCCGTGGAGTTCTCCGATATGCAGGCGGCAAATCTCGGTTGGAACAGCTACGGCGATAAGCAGTACGCGCCCCATGTGCTTCGCTACTATCCCTACGGCAGAGCCTTTAGCGCGGGCGGCAACACCGTCATTGTGGAGCTTGCGCTGACACAGCTTGGAAACGAGGGCGGCGAGATCTACTGGAGCTGGTGGGGCTATACCGAACGGGTGGAATGGTGCGCCATCTTCGTTTCATGGTGCGCCGATCAATGCGGCTATCTTGAAGCAGGGATCATTCCGCGCTTTCAGGGCGTGGATGTAGGCTCACAATGGTTCATGGATAACGGACAGTGGCAGGACAACAGCTATGAGCCAAGCCCCGGCGATCTTATCTTCTTCGATTGGGAGGTGGACGGCGATTGCGACCATGTTGGCATTGTGGAGAAGTGCGAGGACGGAATAGTCTATACCGTGGAAGGCAACTCCGGCGATGCCTGCAGACAGCAGCAATACGGCGTTGGCAGCAGTAATATCTTTGGGTATGGGCTGCCGGAGTATTGATGCGAGCGGTTTTGTTATGAATCCCTATATTCTATAATTCAAAATGCAGAGTGCGGCAAACGTTTTTACTGTCGCACTTTGATACATAGATTTGATAAACGAAATATATTACTGCGAAGCCGCAAAGCGTATTGAAATGAAGCAGTAATATGTATTAAAATAAGCAAGCAACATCATTAGTTAAAGGAGAATCGATAATTACATTGAACATTTGTTTATAAAAACGTTTTTGAGGCATTATCTAAATGGTAAATCGCATTACTTCGTCAATATGACTACATAATGCGACATAATTATTTCAGAACCACTTAATCTGATAATACAGAACCAACATTCCTTTGTATGATAGAAAACTACAAATGCAAGGTCAAAGGCGAAATATATTAATGAACGACCTTAAGAATTATTGAAACCTGGGTCCTGTCAATAGTTTTGCGCAAATTCATTTTCCTGCTTAATCGCCTTGGTTCATCCGCACCGGTCAGGTCCGTGGCTGTCAAGGGCGCGAAGCGCTTGTTTTACCCTTGACGGGCAACGGCCGGACCGGTATCATAACGAAGGCGATAAGCATATAGTTCGGACCGGTAAAACGGTTACCCGGCTATGAGTCCCTCCTCTTCGGAGAGGATCATCGATTTCAAATGCTCCATGTTGAGATAGCGTTTGGAACCCCATTCGCTTGAAGCCACGTGCCGGAGCCTTGCACATACAAGCATCAGCGCCGATTCTCCGTCCGGGAAAGTCCCGACCACCTTCGTACGACGTTTGATCTCGCGGTTCAATCGTTCCAAAGCGTTGTTTGTTCGTATCCTGAGCCAGTGCTGGGAAGGAAAGGACATAAAAGTCAGCGTCTCTTCAAATCCAGCCTCAACGACCTTTGCCGCCTTACCAAGCTTCATCGCTTTGAGCTTTTCGACCACCTGCTTTGCTTTCTCTCTTGCTGCCTCTTTATCCTCCTGTGCGTGGATCGCTTTCAGCAATTTTGCAACGGTTGCGGCATTCCTGTTCGGCACTGAGGAAAGGACGTTTCTGTAAAAGCGAACGGTGCAGCGCTGATACTTCACCTCCGGGAAAACCTGCCCGATAGATTCGACCATTCCAAGAGCTTTATCGCCTATCACCAGCTTCACACCGTCGAGTCGGCGGGATTTCAGCCAAACTAAAGAAGTTTTTCCAGCTCTCGAGGTCTTCCTTCAAGCCTTCCGCCGCTCCGAGTATCTCGCGGTAACCGTCCTCTGTTACGCCTATCGCAATAAGGACGGAGGCATTTTCGTATTCTCCTCCCCAGCAGCGCTTCAAATAGATACCATCCACATAGATATAGGGATACTTCGCTTCAAGCGGTCGGTTTCGCCATTTCTCAATGTGTTCATACGCTCTTTTGTTGAGATTGGAGATAGTTCCCGGGGATACCTTCGTTCCCCAGAGCGCTTCGGTGATGTCCTCCACACGCCGAACCGATACGCCGGCAAGATACATCTCTATCAGTGCTTCCTCCACGGACGTCTCTCTCCTACGGTACCGTTCTATAATAGATGTCTCGAAGGTGACCCCTTTCAACTTCGGCATTCGCAGATTGACTTCACCTGCGGTCGTTGTAAAGCTCCTGTCGTAATGACCGGCTCGATAACCGCGCCGCTCCTCATCGCGGGCGTAGCGCTCGGCGTTCACCAGCCTGTCGGCTTCGGCATCAAGCAGCGCGTTAAGTGTCTCTTCCACAGAGTTTTTTACCAGATCCTTCAATTCACTATGGATTAATTCCGTGTTTAGTTGTACAATGTTATCAGGCATAGTTCTGACCTCCCGGTAAGTTTTGTTGTGGTAACTCTATTTTACCAATCGGTCCGAACTATGTCTATCTTTTTATCCGTACAACGGGCGGACCCTGAATTTGCGCAACTAAATATACATTACCTAGCGCGAACCGAACTGGTACCCCTCCCTTCGGGCTATCTTATCCTGCATTATGATTAAAAACATTGTCAGCTTACCACCAGCATATCTGATTATCAATTTATAGTTTTAGCGATGGAAGTTTTCAATTTTGGCGACGAGCTGTTTAATTTCAGCGACCAATGTGTTCAACTTCACAGTCGCAGACATATTGTCGAGTTCTGCTTCGAGGCTGTTCTCCAGTATCGCGTTAGCCATCTTACATACAAACTCATGAAAATTCGTATAATGAACAAAATACCGAATAGCATCCATTGCAGAACCGCAGTATTTGCAGTGCAACATAAGGTGAGGCAACATATTATAATCTTTCACCACATTGCGATACATGCAAACGCAGTTGAAAATTTAGTATTTGAATCGCTTATTGCGGTTGATGCACATATGGATTTGATCTCTTTTATTTCATAACCCCTGTTTCGCATAGCTTCTTGCACCATATTTTCGACAGTTTCTATTGCCTCTGTTTCAGAGCAATAGTCAGAATACTCCATTATTACCCCAACGCAGTTTTCATCTGCAGGGATTCCAACAGCAACCGCAGCAGAAATAACAGACGCTAAAAGATTTGTTGTGATTGTTGCATATGCGGTATTTAGCGGAGTTCCCTCGGGAATCTCAATAGAATCTCTTTGAGTCATATGCGTTGGCAAAATGCTACTAACGCGTACCAAGTTATAATTTGCCACCCCAGACTCTAACAGAGCACAATCAAAACTTGTAAGCTTTGTATCTCCGGTACCAATAGACGAAGAAATAAGATAGTATTTCATTGTTCTAACCCCTTTTTTAAATAATATATGTTCACGCAGTCTGTAAGCGCATTCCTTGTCTTACTATTTTGTTCTTTGAAGCATAGCATAACCTCATCGAACTCTTCTCTTCTTAAGATTCTTCGCTCTTCCAAGAATAGAATAGAGGCAACTCCACGATACAGTTCTTCCATATCGGAATATCTAAAGCAGCTCCAAATTGCCCATTTGGATCGTCTGGATGGTATTGCGCGTCGAGCTCCCCTAAAGCCAGCAGCGATTAACGTATCATGAGTTTCTTGATATGAATCAATACTTGTTGGCATAAAAAGGGATAAAAGCTTCTCGAAGGATCCACCTTTGGTCGGCTGAAGAACGACAATGTATCCATTATCTTTCAAGCAGCATGACGAAGAATTGATTATCTGAGCTAATTGATGCTTTTTTTTCATAGGGCTTGCATCCGAAGACATATCAAAGAAAGACCATACGAAAAATACCGCATCAAAACGTTGTTTGTTTTCCGTTAAAGATAAAAAGGAGAACGCATCTTCTTTTATAAATTCAACATTTGATAGGCTAATGGATGACTTAGCATAATTAATGCTTTCATCTCTTTTATCAACCCCAATGATTGTTCCCATTCCATTAACCACACGTGACAAAACAACAGAAGAGCGTCCGCTCCCACATCCAATATCTGCGATACAAGTTTGTGGGCCAACATCAATTCCTATTGCTTCTATAAGCGCTTTGATTTTTCGCAACTCATTTCTGCTGTCATAATGATTGACCCAATCGCTGTTGTTCTTAACATAAAAATCAACAATGTTTTTCATTTCTATACACATAATAATATTATACTGATAATCACTGCAAAGAGTGATATAAGGAAAAGTGCTAAAACCGCACACCTGACTTTTTTCTTTTGTTATCTCCTATGAATGCATCCCAGTTACTATCTCCTCGTTTTCCATGAATCGAATCAAGCCCGAATAATTCTTGAACAGGTTTTACTAGTAACGACCAAACTATAGTTGCCGTTCCAGCAACAGCCCACATAATGGCCGAGCCCCATAACTGCCAACCAAGTTCGCTCAGTTTTCTGTCTGGAATCCCGCTTGTTACAATATTTGTAGCAACAGAGATAAAAACACCACTCAAAAAGCCTAAAATACCATCCGATACATACAGCAAGCGATATAATAGCTTTTTCATCAGCCTAACCATCCTCCATACTTGATACTTAATTTATTACTTTCTTCCGGGTAGTATTCATCCAGTATGTTCAAAACAGCAGCTAACTCATCAACAACCTTATTCAACAGAGCTTGTTCGTTACTGACGAGGTCGTCCGGATTAGTCGA
>JAFZJT010000032.1 GCA_017553815.1 Clostridia bacterium | reverse complement strand
TCGGGAGTTGCCGTGGGCACCGGCGAAGGCGTCATGCCGGGAGGCGTGGGTGTCGGATCCTCGGGTCGGTTGATCGTGCCCTCCCAAAGGCCGTGTGCCATTGCATATTCGTAATCGGCGATGGCGATCTGAGAGCGGATGGTGTAGCCTGCCTTGAAGCCGTCGCCCCAGGGATTCGCCCTGTCGGGATCGGTGGGATCCCAGCCGCGATGATAGATATCGTTGACGTCAAGACGCATCGGCGTCGGCTGACCGAGGGGACCTGCGCTGCTCGAATTGGTGTAGATGACCACGGTCGTGCCGATCGGGCAGTTGTCGTAGATCCACTTCGAGTCGTTGCATGGAAGGCGGATACAGCCTGCGGAAGCCAGATTGCCGAGCTTATTGTAATAGGTGTACTTAAGATCGTATTTATGGCGCGTTGTATAGGGAACGGAGTGGAATAGCACGCCTCCGACGATGCGGGTGCAATACTGACCGTAGCAGGGTCCCATCAGCGTATGCCAACTATACTTATTAGTGGTGTTGAAAACGCCGTGCGGAGTGTTGTTTCCGGCGGAGCATACCATCGAAAGATAGGGTCTTGTGTAGTTGCCCGCCTCATCCACGCAGAAAACTGTGACGGTGTTTTTATACTGTGCCTTGTTGATGGCGATCAGGTATGGATAGCCGCTGCGCGCTCTGATATCAAGGCTTTCGTAGCCGGGCATCGCCTGAAGCACTCGCATGAGCTGTTTGCCCGCCTCCGCGTATCTTATCTCGTCCTCGTCAGTCGGATAGGGGTGAGTCTGGGGCGTGGGCCTCGGCGTGGGTGTAGGCTTCGTCGTGGGCTGCGGGGTAACTACCGGAACGGGCGTGGGAGTCGGGGCGTCAGGAACGTCGGTCTCGCTCTGAGCGGGCGTTGCGCCAGGCTCCGGGCTCACGTTTGGAACGTCGGTAGCGTCGCCTGGCAGCTCGGTATCGGCGGTCGCGGTCGGCTCGTCGGTATACGGAGCCGTGGAACCGTCAGGGGTTTCCCCGGGCGGGTCGGACTGCGGCGCCTTGGAGTCGTCCGCCTGCTGCGAAGGCTGCGTCTGCACGGGTTCAAACGGCGAAGCTGACGCATTCGGCAGGTCGGCGGACGAATCGACGTCCACAGGTGCGCTCGAGGGAGCGACCCAACCCTCTTCCTTTCTGATATAGTTGCAGGAAGCCGCGCCGAACAGCATTATGCCGACCAACATCAGGCAAATTACTCCTATCACGGTTCTTTTCATAATCAAAATTTTCCCTCCGATCTTTGAAGCACGCATAATAAACCAGTGTACATAAAAAACCTTGATAATTGTAATGTAAAATCAAAAAAAAATCAATAGGTAAACCCAATAATCTCAAATATAATTTCACTATTGCCGCCAACGATGCCGAATATCGATCCGCCGTGCTCTTTAGAATACGGTTTTGACAAAAAGCGCTCCGCCATGCCGCAAAAAAGCTTTTACCCGCGCTCATTGAGAAAACGAACGCGCAACCTTTGCATTTTACGGCGTATCGTGGTAAAATTAATATGGAATAATGAATCTATGCGGCAAGGTTTTGCGCCTGCCGCTCAACGGAGATAATCTATGCTCTCAAATAATGCCGATCGGAAAAAGCAGCGCGGCTTCCGCGCGATACTTCCCTGCGCCAAGGGATATGTTTTTCCTACCGTAATAACGCCGATACTCATGATATTCGAGGTCGCAATGGAGGTGTTCATCCCCCTGCTCATGGCGGCGATCGTCGACGGCGGACTGTACCGCAAGGCGGATTTTCAGCTCAGGGCGCTGTTTTCGCTCGAGCTGATCGCGGACAATACCAGCTTCATACTCACCCTCGGCGGCCTGATGATCGCTGCGGCGCTGTTTTCGCTCGCCTTCGGCATGCTCGGCGCGAGAACGGCGGCGGTGGCGGCGATGGGCTTTTCAAAGAATCTTCGCCACACGCTGTTTAAAAAGATCCAGTCATTTTCCTTCAAAAATACCGACAGATTCTCCACCCCTTCCCTGGTTATGCGCACCACGGCGGACGTGAACAACATCCAAAACCTCTATATGCAGGCGATCCGTGTTTTCGTGCGTGCGCCGGTTATGATGGTGCTTGCGGCGGTCATGGCGTTTAGGATAAACGCGAAGCTCTCGCTAATATTCGTGCTTTCGCTGCCGGTGCTCGTTGCGGTGCTGATCGTGTTTGCTGTCATCGGCAGACCGCGCTTTAGGATATGGCTAAAAAAATACGACGATCTGAATGCCTCGGTGCAGGAGGATCTGACCGCGATAAGGGTCGTTAAGAGCTATGTTCGCGAGGAATACGAGAAAAAGCGCTTCAACGCCTCGGCAGACGACCTTAAAAAGGCGCATATTAGGGCGGAGCGGCTCTTTGCCATGACCAATCCGCTGCAGCTCGGCGTTATGTGGACCTGCTCCGGCATACTGCTTCTTCTTGGCGGCGACAGCGTGCTCGGCGGAACCATGAACACGGGCGAGCTCGTCAGCCTTCTGACCTACACCAATCAGGTCATAGGCGCGCTTGCGATGGTGGCGACGATAATCGTTATCTTCACGATGACGCGCGAATCCGTTGCGAGGATAACCGAGGTGCTTGCCGAGGTTCCCGACATTCCCGAAAACGAGAGCGCGCTCAAGGTCGAAAGCGGCGAGATCGAGTTCAAAAAAGTTTGCTTCAGCTATACGGGAGTCGAGGATAATCTGACGCTTCGCAATATCGACCTTCACATTCGCTCGGGCGAGACCATCGGCATAATCGGCGGCACGGGCGAGGGAAAGAGCACTCTGGTTCAGCTCATCCCCCGCTTCTACGACATACTTTCGGGCGAGCTTCTTATCGGCGGAAGGGATATTAAGAACTATTCGCTCTATGAGCTTCGCGAGAGCGTTTCGATGGTTTTGCAGAAAAACATGCTGTTTTCGGGTACTATTAAGGATAATCTTCGCTGGGGCGACCCGAACGCGAGCGACGAGGAGATAGAGAACGCCTGCAGGCTCGCCTGCGCACATGATTTCGTTTCCCATTTTCCCGATGGGTATGAGACCGAGCTCGGACAGGGCGGCGTGAACGTTTCGGGCGGTCAGAAGCAGCGCCTCTGCATAGCGCGCGCGCTTCTCAAAAAGCCCAAGATACTCATTTTGGACGACTCGACGAGCGCTGTGGACTCGCGCACCGACGAGAGCATCAGAAAGGCTTTCCGCGAGTTCATCCCATCCACAACGAAGCTCATAATCGCCCAGCGCATCTCCTCGATCATGGACGCCGACAGGATAATCGTTATGAAGGAGGGCTGCATCTCCGATATCGGCACCCACGCGGAGCTTATGGAGCGCAGCGAGATATACCGCGAGGTATACACATCCCAGCATAAGGAGGCGGCGGTATGAATAGGGATAACGGCAAACTAAAGCGCGAAAAAGTCAATATGCGCCGCATAAAGAAGACCCCGCTCCACAAGGGCAAGAACGCCTCGAACCGCCCCGCAAGCCCCTTTAAGACGCTGATGCGGCTCTTCAGATACTACGGAAGCTGCCGCGCGCCGTTTATCGCGGCGGTCATAGCGATAATCCTCTACTCCGCTTCGACCATCGCGGCAAGCTACATGATGCGTCCGCTCGTTGCGGTGCTTGAGGAAGCGAATATTACGAAGGAAGCTGCACATGCAAAGTACCTCGCCCTGCTTATCGGCATGGCGGGGCTGTACGTGCTCGGCATTATAACCAATTATATCCTCAATCTTTTGATGCTCAAATGCGCCGCAACGGTGCTCTGCGATCTAAGAAAGGATATGTTCGATCATATGCAGGATCTGCCGATCGGCTATTTCGACACGCATACGCACGGCGAACTGATGAGCTATTACACGAACGATACCGATGCGCTCCGCGAGCTGATGCACCACAGCATAACCCAGCTCATAATCTCCGTGACTTCGCTCGTCGGCGTTGTGGCGATGATGCTCGTTTTATCCGTGAAGCTCTTCCTAATCGTTGCGGTGATGGGCGTTATCGTGTTTTGGACGATCAAGACCATCGGCAAGCGCAGCTCGAGGAACTTTGCGCGCCAGCAGAAGGCTGTCGCCGCTGTTAACGGCTATATCGAGGAGCTGATGGAGGGGCAAAGGGTCGTTAAGGCGTTCAACCACGAGGAAGCGGCGGTTCGGGAATTCGACGAGCGCAACAACGAGCTTTGCACCGCGGCGACGAGGGCGAGCACCTACGCCAATATCGTCGGCCCCATCATGAACAATCTTTCGCATATCTTCTACTCCATCACCACCACGCTCGGCGTCGTCGGGCTCGTTTCCACGGGAAGCGTGCTGATCGCATTTTTACAGTACATTCGGCAGTTTGCGGACAGGATGAGTCAGATATCCGAGCAATTCAATTTCGTGCTTCTGGCGCTTGCTGGCGCGGAGCGTATCTTCGCGCTTATGGACGTTCCGCCCGACATCGATGACGGCGATGTCGTTATCGCAAAGAACGCGAGCGGCGAGGACGTTTGGCGCGTTCCGAGGGCGGACGGCGGCTTTGACGAGGTTCCCGTCAAGGGCATGATAGAGCTTCATAACGTCAGCTTCAGCTATGACGGCAATGTCGAGGTTTTGAAGGATATCTCCCTCTACGCAAAGACCGCGCAGAAGATAGCCTTCGTGGGCTCAACGGGCGCGGGCAAGACCACGATAACCAACCTCATAAACCGCTTCTACGATATCATGGGCGGCGAGATAACCTACGATGGCATAGATATCCGCAGGATGAAAAAATCAGACCTTCGCGGCACGCTCGGCATAGTGCTTCAGGACACGCATCTTTTCACAGGAACGGTCATGGAGAACATCCGCTACGGAAGGGCGAACGCGACCGATGAAGAATGCATCGAAGCCGCGAAGATCGCAAACGCGCATTATTTTATCAGCCATCTGCCCGAGGGCTATAACACTATGCTCATTTCGGACGGCGCGAATCTTTCGCAGGGACAGCGGCAGCTCTTATCTATCGCGCGGGCAGCCGTATCCAACCCCGTTGTGCTGATACTCGATGAAGCAACCAGTTCCATAGACACGCGCACCGAGCTTCTCATAGAGCGCGGCATGGACAGCCTTATGCAGGATCGCACCGTGCTCGTTATCGCACACAGGCTCTCCACCGTGCGCAACGCAAACGCCATAATGGTGCTTGAGCACGGCTCCATCATCGAGCGCGGCGACCATGACGAGCTGCTCAAAAAGAAGGGCAGATACTACGAGCTCTATACCGGAATGTTTGAGATGAGCTGATCGGGTTTCCCGCTTATAACTCTTCGTTTAACTTAACGAAGCGCTGAATTCGGCGCTCCATGCATTTATAGCGGGATCCCATGAGAAGCCCGTCATTGATCATCACAAATCATCATTCATTTTTCATTATTCGCAGGAATACAAGCATGAATAAGGGGCAGCCGTTCGGCTGCCCCATTATCCTATCGGTTATTCGGTTTTAAACCTGCCGATCTTCTCAGTTGATGCCGAGATAGGTCTTGGCGAAGTTGTCGAGGTAGGTGTCGTTGAGCCTGATGGAGGTGTTCTTGGTCCACTCCTCAACGCATGCGGTGTAATGCTCGTCCTGAAGCGCCTTCTTGTAGAACTTGGCGATATTCGCATGCACGGGGCTTTCCTCGTCGTTAAGATCGAGGGTCGCGGCGCCGCTCTCGAGCTCCTCATTGATGAACATGAAGTGGATACCGCCGTTAGCAACGGGAGTCCTGACCTCGGCGATCTTATGTCCGTCGGTGGTCTCGTAGAACTTGATATCGTACTTCTCGGTCAGTGTCTTCTCATCCTCGGGCTCGGTAGTCTCCTCGGGTTCGGGAGTTGCGGTCGGCTCCGCGGTTGGTTCGGCGCTTGCGTCGGGCTCAGAT